>JALVLD010000103.1 GCA_027033525.1 Candidatus Dojkabacteria bacterium | reverse complement strand
CCCTTGTCTTGGTTGGGAATATGGATTTCAATAAGGTGTATGCAGGTTATGTTATATCTAAAGTAAAAGACCTTGAGTTGGACTCCAGGGTGTTCTTCTTAGATTATATTTCTTGGGAGGATTTGCCTTATCTTTACAGTGGAGCAATAGCTCTGGTTTTTCCTTCCCTTTATGAGGGTTTTGGCTTGCCTGTTCTGGAGGCCATGGCTTGTGGAATTCCAGTTATAGTTTTTGAGAGAACTTTTTTGTCGGAGATAGGAGGCATATATTTGAATCATAGGTGCATTTATGAAGTCGAGGGGAGTGCAATTAATATGCTGGAGGTTATTCTCGATAAAATTCAAACGGCTAGAACACTTGATCGGCACTCTCAACTATTAAAGAAATTTCGTTGGGTAGAGCCAGCGAAATTTATATTGAAATACGTAAAAACTTTGCCGTCTGTATCCACTTGATTTTACATGAATGTTTTGTTCTGTTTCATCGCATTAAGGTATATTTGTATATACCGTTTCACATGGGATTCAACTGTAAATTTTTTACTTTTCTCGTAGGCAAGGACACTCATTTCTTGGTACTTTCTTTGCTGTTCACAAATTTTGATTAAAGCATTAATTAGTTCCTTTGGGTTGTCGGAGTTGTATAGCAAGCCTGTACGACCATTATCGACTATCTCTGGGATCCCGCCTCGTGCAGATGCAATCACGGGAATTCCATAAGAGTAGGCTTCTAATACAGCTCTGGATAATGGCTCGTCCCAACGTGAAGGAACTACTAGAATGTCAATTTGGTTGAATAGTGTCTTGGCCGGAGCAAATCCAAGAAAGCTTACGGGGAGGTTTCTGGCTTTTCTGTGTAGATGCGTTTCGTATTTCAGCTCTCCTTTACCTGCAACTAGCACTTGTAGTGGAAGTATCTTTCTTGCTTGTTCGGTTGCGTTTAAAAGATCCTCTATTCCTTTGTGAGGTGCTAATCTTCCTAAATAACCTATTCTGAGGGTTTTCTTGATGGTATTCTCTCTAATAGCTCTCTCGCTTGCCTGGATTTGTCTTACAGCATTATAGATGACAGCGCTTTTTGAGCTTCTAAATAGCCCCCAATTTAGGTGTTTGTTTAAGATATGATAACTTATTCCTATTACAATATTGACCGCTTTTGAAATTTTCTTTTTGTAAGTTAAGTATGGAAAACATGTGATGCAGGGTTTTGGACAGCTTTGCCCCTTTTTGAACGTTTGTAATGGACATAGTAAACTGTAATCTCGTACGGTATGTACTAATGGAAATCCCATTGTTCTGGCAACATTCCATATGGATACCGAAAATCCCATGATGTTGTTTGTGTGAATTAAGTCTGGTGATTCCTTCTCTAGGATTCTTCTAATTGTCTTTGCCATAGATTTGTTGTATAAATCCAGGTAAATCCAACTTGCTCTTTTAAGAATAAAAGGCTTATGATAGCTACTATCTGTAAATGGCCAAAAGATGTTAGTCATTGGAATTCTATAAACTGTGATTCCGTTAATTACTTCTTTTTCCTCTCTTGCTCTCGGTTCCTTTAATGTAATTACTGTTACTTTATGTCCCTCTTTTATTAGCCCTTTAGCCAAAATTTGAACTGATAATTCTGCTCCTCCCATCTGATATGGGTGATATAATGTATTTATTATCATGATCTTCATAGTTTCCTGTAAAGAATTATAGATTTTTGGACTTTAGAGATTAAGAGAATTTTCAATTTCCTTTCTCATTTTAAAAGTTATTGAGCTCCAGTTTAGCTTCTTTTGGGTCCTTTGTTTTCCTATTGAGCCTAATTTTCTAGAACTTTTTTTGTTCATTAGGAGACTACAAATCGCTTTAGCAATTTCATCTGTATCTAATGGATTTATTAACAATCCTGTTTTGTCTTTAATAATAGCATCTATCACACCTCCTGACCGTCCACCTACTACTGGTTTACCGCATGCGTTTGCTTCGAGGAAGACGAGTCCAAATCCCTCTGTATCTCCATTTTTTAGTTCTCTAGACGGCATTATAAAAACGTCACAAGCATTGTAGTATCTTGTCTTTTCTCTTTCTGGTATGTGTCCTAAAAAAACTACTTTGTCCTGTAAATTGTATTTTCTAGTTAGATTTTTGAGTTCATTCTCAAGGGGTCCTGTTCCTCCTATCAGATAAACTGTATTTGGTATTTTATCTAGAACCTTAGGCATAGATTCGATTACCTTGTCTATGCCTTTTCTTCTAATGAGACGAGCTATGGTTAGAATTACCTTTCTATTTTTCAGGTTGTGCCTTTCTTTGATTTCTGAGCTGTTTATAGGTTTAAACTTTTTATTGTCGATCCCATTTGGAATTGTTATTGTTTTCTCTGGTTTTACCCCTAGTTTGACAACTTTTCCCTGTGTAAAGCTGCTAACACAAAAGACTTTACTAGCGTATTTAAAGAAGATTTTCCTATTAAGTTTGTTTAACAGGTTGCCTCTGTTTGTGCTGACTTCAAGTCCATGTGCTGTCGTAAAATAGGGAATTTTCAGTATAATAGAAATTATCATGCATAGGTGTGATATTTCCATATAATGTGGTAAAAATAAACAGTCAGGGTTAAATTTTCTACTTGATATGTAAAGTTTTAGTAACAGCTTTTTTGTGTTAAATGGTGTTTTTATGTTATGAAGATTCAGATGTTTCAAGGGATATCTAATAACATTATAGCCACATTTTTTGTCGAATTGCTTATCGTTTTTCATGTGAGGTGCCAGGACAGCTATATTCTCTCCTTGAAGTTGTAAGAATCTTGCTTTATTATGTATGTACTCTGCTATTCCCCCTTCCTTGGGTTTAAAATCTGTCGCGACTATTAGTATTTTTCTTGATCTCATTTTGTCTTAAGCGAGAAGTGATTCTTGTTATCAGTTTGATAGTTTTTGTTGGTTTAATGCTATTTATCTTTCCAAGTAAGCTTTTCGCTTTTAGTTGCCAAGCTAAGGTTTTATAAATTTCCGTTTTTGCTTTGTTTGGATTGTGTCTCATGAGAACTATCCATCTTTCTATCATACGATCTATCTCAAATTTGTGTGAGACTGTTTTAGCTTCTTTGTGTAAAAGATCACGGGAGAGTATCTTGGGAATTTTTGTAAATTTTGATACTTTTGCTATTTTGAGCCATAAGTCATAGTCCATCTGGAAGTGTAGTGTTTCATCAAGCGGTCCACATTTTATCCAGATGGTACTTCTGAAAAAGCAAGAGGCTTGTGGTAGATAATGGTGATTCCAATTCAAAATTTCTTCGAAGCTTAGTCCAGTAGGGTATCTTTCAAAAACAACTTGGTCCTTTTCGTTTATTCTTTGGGCTCCTCCTGCGAATGCTCCGCTATCGGGATTAGCCTGAGCCCATTCGGCTATTGTTCTTAGGGTATAGACCAAGTATTTATCGTCACTGTTGAGCCAAGCATAAATATCACCAGTTGCTTTTGAAAAGCCTTTGTTTATTGCGTTTGACTGGCCCTTATCCGGTTCGCTTACCCAGTAGGCTAACCATGGCTCATATTTTTTGATAATTTCTACGCTGTTATCGGTGCTCCCTCCGTCTATGATGATATATTCTAGGTTAGGATAACCCTGAAGCAAAACTGAACGTATGGTTTCTTCTAGAAATTTCCCGTAATTGTAATTTGGGGTAACAATGCTGATTTTTGGCCACGGGCGTCCGTTAGGCATGGTATCGGGAAGCTGGGGACTCTCCTCTGTCCAGGGCCAGCCGGTCTTGCCCGGTGGGGGTGGGGGTAACTCACTTAAGGTTGGGCAGCGCATAGTTACCTTTGACTAAGGGTTTTTTTGCTTTGATGCTTTGGGGTGTAACTGGCCTTGGCTAAGGTGTTTGGATATTGCTTTTTGTACTCTTTCTAAGGAGATGCTTAATATGCAATGGGCTTGGTCTGCTTCACATGCATTTGAACAGGGAGATAGGGCTTTTGGGGGCTGGAGAATAGTGTGGGACACTCCCCAGGGACCGAAACGTTTGGGGGAATTGGGATGGGAAGGCTCTCCGTTCATGGGGTGGCATGAGATTTCAATCACTGGCGTTCCCATTGCCGCTGCTATGTGCATAGGCCCAGCGTCGTTTCCTACAAAAAGTTTACAATGCTTCAAAAGAGCTGCTGTTTGGCGAAGGGTGGTCTGGCCTATAGCATTGATAACAGATTTCCCTAACACTTGCTCTAGTTCTTCTCCCAAAGATTCTTCTCCTGGTCCACCTACTACAACAAGTCGGGCTTCATATGTCTTCTGGAGCCACAGCCCCAATTGA
>JALVLD010000102.1 GCA_027033525.1 Candidatus Dojkabacteria bacterium | reverse complement strand
ACATCTTTCATGTGTGCCGTCTGGATCTACTTCTTCGTTAGCAACTGCACTTTTACAAAATGGACAATAATACACCGGCATTTTAGCCTTGTAGGCTAATCTATATTTATCTTGATACTCTTTTACAGCTTTCTCCCCCTCGGCTTTTACTTCTTCAGGAATAGGTAATTCACTTATATGTCTAGCTTTCCCTTTACCTCCATCTGCTCTTTTATATTCTGGATCATACCAATGCTCGTAAAGCTGAATAAAAATCCACTGAGTCCATTTGTAATAATTAGGATCTGTAGTATTTATTTCTCTATCCCAATCAAAAGATGCACCAAGGGACATTAACTGGCGTCTAAAGTTTGCTATGTTTTCTTTTGTTACTTCAAAGGGATCCTTACCTACTTTAATTGCATAATTATAAGTTGGCAAACCAAAGGCATCCCATCCCATAGGGAAAAGTACGTTGTATCCCTGCATCCGTTTATAACGAGCATATACATCTCCTGCAGTATAACTCATAAAATGTCCCATATGTAATCCCTCACCACTAGGATAAGGGAACTCGTTTAACATATAAAACTTTGGCCGTGTATCAAAATCCTTAGCTTTATAAATTTTATGTTTAAGCCAAAGGTCTCGCCACTTTTTTTCTATTTTTGCAAAATCGAATGCTTGTGTTTTTGCCTTGCGAGACATATAAAAAACAACCAACTTAACTATTGTTGATTATAAAACAATTTTGTTAATTAGGCAAAAAGACGATGTTTTTTAAGGTCTCCCAAATAACCTCAGCAGCCTCTACACGCGTTAAGACCCGCCCCCCCTGACAGTTAGTATATTCCCCAATAGGAGAGGAACCACAGATCTCTTTTAAAATATTCACCCTACATGTACCATCAACATCTAACACTTTTCTAGACGTAACTAATCTAACCCAAAATGGACGAGCCCAGTCGGCAATACCTGCAGGCAACCTCACCGTACAACCAAAATAATTACTATTACCGACTACTCCCAATAATCTATATAAACGCTCTAAAAATACACCAATCTGATTAAGCGTCACGTGGCGATCTGGACAAAAATGCGAAGAATCACAACCATCAGTTAAATCCGCTTCATATATAGTCTTAATAAAATTAAACCCCCAATGGCCATTTATATCTACGAATCTATTATCGTATGATCGCACCTTAAAATTCCGTAAATCATATCCTAAAACTTTCGCTATCCTCTTTAATATTACAGCTGTTTGTGCTCTAGTAAAGTTACTAAATGGCATCCAATTACCATAAGGATCGCCAATCATAATATTGTAAGCCGACATAAGTTCGGAAAACTTTCTTGCACTCGAATATTGTGTATAATTGATATCTTTAAAAACATACGGAGAAATTTTCATATTTGCTGTCCCAGAGGTCAAAATATCCTGGACCTCTCTAATATTAATATGGGCTGGGTCAAAATCATTGTGCCTTAACATTACAGCCGAAATAACCCCTACCGCCTGGCCTGATAACATAACCGTGGGCTGCACCCTAATACTCCCTTGCACATAGCGATCTACTGCAAGATTCTTCTCTGCCACCAGAAAACCTTTTAAATATTCTCCATTAGGCTTCACGGCAAAGAACACCCGAATTGGCAACTGATAAAGCCCAGTTACCCAAGGATAACGACCTGAGCCACAGCCATGCAAGTCAAATGCATAGGCTCCGACAGAAACGGCATCTTTAAATATTGACTGCTCACGTTTTATATCCGATACTGTCAATTCTTTTTTATTACCGAACTTCCCAGCAATTCTGATACTCTCTCTTACGTAAGGTATTGTAGCAAAATACTTTTCTATATCATCTGGTATAGCTGAACATCCTTCCACTCGCAAACTATAACAATTCGAATTGGGACAAAAATTAGCATCGTGCGATAAATAAAAACCTTTTAGATCGCCTATTGAAGCACTAGCCGATAAGTTCCCTAAATAGTTAACCCATTGCCAAGTCTTATGCTTTGCCTCACATATCTTATTGTGCCTGTACTGCAAATCTAATAAAAATAATGCTGACGTTGGTGTATCATTAAAACTATTTATTGCAAACTTGGTAGGGATTCTTACTCTATACCCTGAACATTGATACGACCGAGGAGCCATTAACGGATCTCCCACAGCACGATAACGTGCATGATACATAAATGTCCAAGGATAAATCGTAGCATGCCGATAATCCCAACAGGTACTAGCCATATCACCAAGAACTACATAATCTGAAAAAGTATTAAGAGTATTAAAACGCATAGGTATATACGGCAGTTTACGCATCAATGCGACATATGTAATGTCTTGCATGCACCCTAAACTATCATGTGCATGATTTTGTGCCCAACGTAATGCTTGCGACCTTGAAGCGAAAGGCCCACCCTCACCAACGTAGAACAAGGCTCCAGTATATGGAATCAAATCCCCATACTCACTTGCATCAATCACTATCTTAGCATTTATAACATATTCCCTACAAGCCACTTCATTTCTAACGATAATCCCACTTATCCTTCCATTATTCCAAACAATTGGATTTGACTCCCTCTCTATATCCGTATTTGTTAAAACAGTTATGTAAGAACGGCCGATGGCAGAAGCAACCATCCAATTAAATGCTTCTCTAGCAGAAGTCGGATCAGGACATATATTTCCTACACCTGGCGTACTCGTGTAATCCCAATAGCACATAGCGTAAAGTCTTGTATCATCGCCAGAACGGTTTCGATAATAATTCCTAACAGCCGAAATCCAATCGGGTATCAAGCCAAATTTTACAATATCACGAACCCCAGTATCTAAAGTCGAAACTCCTGCAGCCGAAGTTTGACCTCCTAACCACTCTGTGGGCTCTATAATCACAACGTGATGCCCCATCTTGGCTAATTGATATGCAGTAAATACCCCACTAGTACCGCCGCCATAAACAACGACTTCTGTACTAATACTGGTTCTGGGAGGACTAGCACATTTACTAGAAGGCGTCCCATCACCTTTAGACCTACTGAACCTAGTCTCCTTATTCGAATTAACCGAAGCATTCGTCCGGGGTTTACGAACCACCTTGTGAGAAGATATCACTGAACTAGACTGTTCTGACTGCTTTGTCGAACCAGATTTATGAATAAAGGCCTGCTGCAGTTTCGTAGCGAGTTTTAAAACTTGATTTGGCTCCTTCTGTGAGTACAGACGCTCCCCTTTTTCATTCCTCACTAACCCCACACCTAAAAAACTAATAATTCCAAATGACAATACAATTATCAGAATAACAATCCAACTTCGCTTCATATACCGCACTGCCTTTTTCATGTAACACATAAATCCAAATTAATAATATACTTTAACACATCCTCTGCAATATTTCTTCCAGTACCTAAAAAGGCTAAGCGCACACCTGGGCTATGGTTTAACTCATTTATAATATAAGGGCCAGGTTGTGTAGGATTTCTTACTATTAGATCTACCCCTGAAAAACGTAAATTTAAAGCCTTAGCGGCCTTAACGCTTATGTCTAAATAATATTTTTGCAAACTGTCTTGTGCGTTAAGCACATCACCGCCTTCGGATAAATTTGAGGTTCCATGAAGCGCCACCTTTTGCCCTTTTGCAGGTATATCATTTAAGCTTAAATTTTGTTTTTGCAACATTAATTCAAGATCATAATTGAATTTTATAGTTGCATTACCGACTTTTTTGCGTTTTTTATTTTTTTGCTCAATAAGTTCTGCTATTGTATGCTTTCCATCACCTATTACAAATGCACTAAGCCTTTTTATAACTCCTAGCACTTTATTGCCTAAAACTATAATGCGGTAATTTTCGCCTTCAAAATACTCTTCTGCTATAGCTATTTTTCTTTTTTGTGTTGCTGACTTATAAGCTTTTTGTAAATCATTTTTTGTTTGAGGCAAAATAGTAATACCATGGCCACCACTCCCTTTAATAGGCTTTACTACTATATCTCCTAATTGTTTTTTGGCAGAAACTAAATCCTTAAAACTATATACTAATGTTTGTTTAGGCACACTAAGTCCTGCTTTGCGCAAGACCTCTACTGTTGTAAATTTATTCCCAGAAACTACCCTGGCTGTCATTGAATTTAAAGGTGTCATAGCTTTTACAATAAACCAGGTTTTATCTTTATACCAAAACTGTGCAATACCAGGGTAAAGTACTTTATATTTAATGCCTAAGCTTTTTGCAGCATATAGATAAAATGCTAGGTGAATATTTTTAGCTTCGTGTACAAAAGGTAACACTTCTTCTAATTTCTGCATTTATTATTGTATCATATACAAG
>JALVLD010000101.1 GCA_027033525.1 Candidatus Dojkabacteria bacterium | reverse complement strand
GGCGTTTAGGATTACCTGCTTTTGTATTTATGGCTTTAGTTTTATTAAGCTTATCCAAAACAGGAATATTAGTGTTGGTCTTAATTCTGCTTATATATAGTTTTAAACGTGCGTTTTTGCAAAAAAAACTCTTTAATTGGTATTTGATGTTTGGACTCGTGTTTGTTTTAATTAGCCCATTTATAGTTTGGCTTTGGGGCAGTTTAGGCTTAGATAGTTATTATTTTTTTAAGATGCGTAATTTAGCTTTTAATTATTTTGTGCATATTGTTAATATTTCAAAATTAATATTTGGTATAGGTTTTTTAAATTACTTTGTGGAATTAGTAGAACATGTAAAGTTGTTAGTGTATAACGGTACATTGTTTATAGAGCCAATTCATAATGCGTTGTGGTTATTTGGTATTGAGTTTGGGATTGCGGCAATATTTATCTTTTTATATCTCTGGGTGAAGTTTTGGCGACAAACGTGGCAGAAAGCACAAGATTATAACGCGAGGCAATTGATTTTAAGTATTTTTCTGGTTTTTGTTTTATTTATGGCATTTGATCATTTTTTGTATTATTAAATTTTCATGCTACAATAAAATATGCAAAATAGGCGTAATATGTTTGCAGTATTTAGTTTTGTTATTTCTGTATTACTAGTAATTGTTGGGGGCTCTATATTATTCATGCATTTTGCTAATAAATCAGAAGTTAAACAACTAAAAAAAAGTAAAAGTACTACTCCTACTACAGTGGTAACTAGCACGCCTACGCCAGTGCTAGACCTTTCTGAGAATTCAGATGGGAATGCCCATCAAGATTTACCGGATAATAATACTCAGACTCAAGCAAACCAGGATACTAATTTTATAGCTGGTAAGCAAACGCTTAGTTTGGATGGTAAAACATATAAATTAAGTGAAGATGCCCATAGTATTGTTTATGAAGAAGGTGGAGAAACCAAACAACTTTACACTACAGATGGTTTATTAAAAAAATTTAATATCGCAGGAAACTATATTTTTCTTATCGAAAGACATCCAACAGAAACCAATCATTATTATTTTAAGCGTATACTTATAGGTTCAGGAAAGACAACCGTATTATGGCACTATATATCTGGATATACTATGGAGGATTTTTTAATCTCACCAACTACATTTGCAACAAATAAACTTTATTATATTTTGTTTACAGGTACAAAGCAGATTTTAGTGTTAAAAATAAAAGATTACAAATTAGTAGCACAAAAATCTCAAAATATAGAATATACTGCAATTGAAAAATGGTATAAACTAAAAGATCAAGATGCAGTAACTATTGTTTTTAAGCAAAATGGTCAAACACAAACTTTGCAGATAAATTTTGAATAGTTAAAATGGCTGGTTCTAAGGTGCCAGAGATAAAGATTTATTTTTTAAATAGTTTAGGTCGCAAACTAGAAGAATTTAAGCCCTTGGAAAATAAAACTGTTCGCATGTATAATTGTGGCCCGACGGTATATGACTTTGCTCATATAGGAAACTGGCGTGCATTTGTATTTGCAGATACCTTACGACGAGTTTTAGAGTATTTTGGTTATAAAGTAATTCAAGTAATGAATATAACAGATGTTGGACATTTAACTAGTGATGATGATTTGGGGGAAGATAAAATTTTAAAAGGCCTTAAGCGCGAGCGTGAGCGACAAGGTAAGGAACTTACTGTTTATGATGTTATAAATTTTTATACAAAATACTTTTTAAATGATTTGCAAGAATTAAACATAAAAAAGCCAACATACATGCCAAGAGCAACAGGGCATGTACAAGAAATGATTAATTTAATAAAAACTTTGATAGATAAAGGATATGCTTATGTTACCAAAAGTGCAGTGTATTTTGATGTAAGTAAATTTAAGGAATACACTAAACTTTATCCTCAAGCTTTAGATGAAAAAATTGTAGGAGCAAGAGCAGAGGTAAATATTGATCCAGAAAAAAAACACCCCGCAGATTTTAGATTGTGGCAACTTGATCAGCCAAATCATTTATTAGAGTGGGATAGTCCATGGGGGCGAGGTTTTCCAGGTTGGCATATTGAATGTTCTGCTATGAGTATGAAATATTTAGGACCAACTTTAGATATTCATACTGGCGGGGTAGATCATATCCCCGTGCATCACACAAATGAGATTGCTCAAAGTGAAGCTGCAACAGGTAAAGAGTTTTCACGTTTTTGGATGCACAATGAAATGTTAACAGTAGAAGGCGGAAAAATGAGTAAAAGTTTAGGGAATTTTTATACTTTAGCAGATGTAAAAAAAATGGGTTTTAAACCTATGCATTTAAGATATTTTTATTTAACAGCTAAATATAGAGCAAAGTTAGATTTTAGTAAAAGTGCACTTGAGGCCGCAAAAAATGCTTATGAAAAACTTAATTTAATGTATCAAATAGACAGAAGTGCTTTTGTTAAAGAATTTATACAAAGTAAAAAGAAAGCTTGGAATAGTATTTTCCTCAAGTTGCAGCAAACATTTGATAACTTGGGTTTTGGAGACGTAGGGATTACCTATCCAAAAGCTTACAAATTAGCACATGAGCCTGTGCGTGAAGCCGTAGTTAGATTCTCCAAGACCGTTGCAAATGATCTTAATACCCCTCGTGCACTAAAAGAGCTTTGGGAGATAGTTAAAAATCAGCAGTTAGACGTATTTGATAAGCTTGTTTTTTACAGTTTAGCTTATAATGTGCTAGGTTTGAAGTTCGAGCCCCAAGAAGATCCTTTGTATAGGCTTTTAAAAACTAAAAAGTACAAGGAAGTGGAAACGTTACAAGAATTATTAAATAGACGTGATAAGGCCAAATTACGTAAAGATTATGACACTGCAGATAGTATAAAAGCCAAATTACAAAAAATGGGGTATAATGTTGTAGATCACCTAAAATATTCGACAGTTATATATGGTGCGTAGGGTAAGCCAGAGGCTTTTGAAAACTTTTCGACAATTAACATCTCGCAATGCTGCTGTTGTAAGTAAACAAAGTACAGCTCCCCAAAAAACGCAGACTGTTGTTTCAAAGACTAAGACTGAAAAAACAGTAGCTGCCTTTAGTACGGTGAAGAGTAATCTACAAAGCATATTTGAGTATATTTTACACGGAGTTGCGGAAACACTGGTTGGTTTTTTGCGGTTTAGCCTAAAATTAATATTTTGGTTGGTTCTTATTGCAGTTATAGGAGAGGTATTAGGTGGGCATTCAAATAGTTTGAGTTACCAGACGCACGTTTTGCAATCTCAAGAAGATACACAAGATCAAATTGCAGTTATAAGGATGCAGGGTACGATATTAAAAAGGGCAAATGAATTTGGTACGTCTATCTCAGCTGAAGATTATATGGATTTAATGGATTATTTGCGCAAGCAAGATGAAGTTAAAGGTGTTTTGTTAGTTATAGATTCGCCTGGAGGTGAAGTATATGCTACGGATGAATTGTATAGGTCAATAAGGAGATTATCGAATAAAAAACCTGTATATGTGTATGCTGAAACTACACTTGCTTCTGGAGCTTATTATATAGCCATGGGGGCTAAAAAGGTTTATGTCAATGATTTAACGGCAGTTGGTAGTATCGGTGTAGTTGTTGAGTTTGTAAATTATGATGGGCTTTTAGACAAATTAGGTATAAAAGTGCGGCGCATGACGAATACTGGTGGGCGTTTTAAAACTGGCGATGGTCTTTTTGATAACAATCCCAACGGTGAAGAAGACAGGTTGATGCAGCGATTAATAGATGTAGCCTACGAGAGATTTTTATCAATTGTTGCCAAGTCTAGACAGTTGCCAATGGAAAGAGTCCGCAGTATTGCAGATGGCAGAGTAATGCCAGCAGTCGATGCCAAAGAATATGGATTGGTTGATAAAATTACTACTCTTGCCGAGACTTTAAGAGATTTAAAGGATATAATAGGTTCAGATAAAATAAACGTAGTGGAGTATAAAATAAAGGGCAGCTTCATTCCATTTTTGTCGGCTTTAGAGAGTGCCTATTCTGTAATTATGCGTAAAACTGAATTGCCAGGTTTCCGGCTATTATATTTATTGCGCTAGTTAAGTATGTTTAATATTGATTTATCTTTTTTTTTAAGTTTTGGTGTAGGTGTAGAAAAATTAGAGACCTTAGTACTACATTATTTTGATAATGATTTAATTTCATCTAATAAATTTGATTATTTTTTGCAAATAAAATTAAAAAAAAAAAAGAATATAAATATTTATTATACTGGTCGTTTACTCTTTCAAGGGAACTTTCAGCAAGAGGAGGTATTAAAGTTAGTAAAGTATTTACTAGATACAACTAATGTTTGTAATTTTGACGTGTGT
>JALVLD010000100.1 GCA_027033525.1 Candidatus Dojkabacteria bacterium | reverse complement strand
TTGGGCCTAAGACCGCCAAACGCTTGGCTTTATTTTTACTTAAGCAACCAGCAAGTTTTGCCAAAGAAATTTCGGTTGATTTATCTAAGTTACATTCGGATATTAAAAGGTGTAAATTTTGTGGAGTTTACAGTGATACAAATCCTTGTAGTATTTGTGGTGACTCTGCACGCAGGTTAGATATGCTTGCAGTTGTAAAAAGTCCTGGGGATGTTTATACTTTAGAAAATTTGGGAGTGTATACAGGCCAGTATTTAGTTTTGAATGCAGATGACTTACATTATGAAATAGAGGTTTTAAATAAATACGGAGAGCGTTTGTTTAAGCGAGTTTCTCAGCAATTAGAATTTATTAAAAGAAGGCAACAAAGGTTTGAAGGGAGTTTTGAAATTATTTTTGCTTTAGGTGCAGGCATTGAAGAACAGACGTTAATGTTATTTTTAAAGGATTATTTAAGTAGTAGAGTGGATAGATTTAAGCATATAAGTTTTAGATTTTCTCGTTTGGCCATAGGCCTTTCTGGAGGAAGCAATTTGGACTTTGTCGATTCTTATACTTTGCGCGAGGCATTCAGCGGGCGCAGAGGATTAGATTAATAAAGATGGTATAATCCGTTATGTCAAAACTTAAAAAGAAGAATAGTTTTCGGCTAGCGCACTTATGGGTACAAATATTTCAAATCCTTCTCCCGGTACTGTCTTCATTGTTTGTGTTGTTTATGACAGCTCTCGGCATTTTACTTGCAAGTGGCTATTCCATTAATTTTAAAAAAAGGACTATTATAAAAACAGGAGTAGTTAATATTGTTACGCGG
Organism: Candidatus Dojkabacteria bacterium; assembly: GCA_027033525.1. Lineage (GTDB taxonomy): Bacteria > Patescibacteriota > Dojkabacteria > JALVLD01. The sequence continues at coordinate 11,527 of JALVLD010000100.1, read as the reverse complement.
CCTTCCGGGGCTTTTATTTGGTTAAATAAGGAGCCTTATGGTAAAACAAATAAAGCCTTGCCAAATATAAAGGTAGGCAATTATTTTTTAGAATTATATAAAGATGGGTATTATCCGTTTAAATTGCATATAAGAGTTGAGCACGCCTTGGCGACTTTGGTGCATACCCATTTATTAAAACAAGTCGAGCCTAGGGAAGTGCAAGAGATAGCATCCCATTATTTTGTAACTCCGGTGGGTATAGCTTGGGTAACATGGGAAACTCAGAAGGATTTTATAACAACTAAGGTAGAAAAGCCAGACCATGTTGTGCGAACTGGAGTCTTACACGTGGCTAGCGTAAGTTCTAATTTGCTAGGTAGTTTCAAAGTAAGGCAAGAACATTATGATTTTAACTTGCCATATTTAGGCAAGTTAAATAAATTAGCTCTTAGGCTTCATCCGAATCGTTCATGGGTTATTCTTTCTGTAGATAAGCATCTTTTTATAGGTAAGGTGGCAAAATATATAAAGTTTAGAGAAGATAAATATCTTTCTTCGTATTTAGCTAAGGGAGCCACCATTAAATTTTTAAACACTAATTACGTTATTATTATTGAGCCTAGCAAGAAGGTTATCGCATACAATCTTGAGTCACATAATAAGATCTTGTTGTATGATGGTACTATAAATGTAGGTGCGGGCATTTGTTTAGATGTATTAGACAATAATGTGTTACTTGTAGTTGGTCAGAAAGCCTCTGTGATGAATCAGGAAGGTAGTGTTGAAGCCACATATGACTTACAAGCACTGAAGATAAAGAATAGAGCACCTATTAATTGTAAGCTTATTAACGCTGGGGGCAAGCCTACCATAGCTTTAATATATTCTGATCGTCTGGTGCTAATAGGAGCTTTGTTTAAAGACAGTACAAAACGTATATATACCGTTGATACATTTAAGCGTGCACATGATTTTAGCATCGTGCGGTTATATAAGGAGGCAGATAAAGACGCCGACGTTGTTGCTTTGGTTGTTCAGGCAAAGCAACTTAAGGATATCATACCTTTAATTGAGAGGGATAGGCTAATCCTAGTAGACAAAAACAAGGTAAGCTTACTTACATTTAACAAAGAAGCTCCAGATATTATGAGTGCGATTGGGCTAAGAATTTTGTATATGGGACAAGAGATATCAATGGTTAAGGCGAGTATGCGTGGTGATTACATATTCGCTGTGGATAAAGGACAATTTGTTGCTATTTCAAAATACGGAGAGAACATATATAAGTTAGATACCCCAGTTCAGTCTTTTTACATAGACGACGAGGGCAAGGCAGTGTTGCTTATAAAAAAAGTAGAGGACAAGCTTGTCTTATTTGTGAAAGAATTATAATTTGATATAATAACAAACCGGCTGGACCGTTAGCTCAACTGGCAGAGCAGCCGGCTCTTAACCGGCGGGTTGGGGGTTCGAGTCCCTCACGGTCCATCGGAATTTTATATTTTCCCTGTGTTATAATTTCGTATGGATTTATTAAAAGCCTTTAAGGCCAAGCGTTTAGGAATTGACCTGGGTACAGCCAATTCTATCGTTTTTGTGCAAGGTGAAGGAGTCGTAATAGAAGAACCTACAGTTGTGGCTATTGATATTTCTGATTATTCTATTGTGGCTATCGGGCAAGAGGCAAAATTAATGCTTGGAAAAAGCCATGATCGCATTATTGTAAAACGGCCGATGCGAAGCGGAGTAATTGCAAATTCTAAAGTAACTAAAAGACTCTTGAGTTATTTTATAACAAAAGCATTAGGCAAGGTGCGCTTTTTTAAGCCTGAGGTAATAATTAGTACCCCTGTAGGTATAACTTCGGTAGAAAAGCGTGCTGTTATAAAGGCGGCTTTGGGAGCAGGAGCTGGGAACGTATATTTAATTCCAGAGCCCCTGGCGGCAGCTGTAGGAGCTAAGTTGCCCATTCATTCTTCTATTGGAAATATGATTATAAATATGGGAGGAGGCACCACTGAGGTTGCAGTAATTTCTCTTAATGGGATTGTTATAGCAGACTCTGTGAGAGTGGGAGGAGATGCCTTTAACACGGCAATTATGCAGTATGCTAGACGTGTCAAAAATCTTGTTATTGGAGAGCAAATGGCTGAGCGCGTTAAGATTCAAATAGGTTCAGCTTTGGAAGAGGAGAGTCCTAAAGCTATGCCTGTAAGTGGTCGAGATTTGGGGAGTGGTTTGCCGCGTACCATAGAATTTACCTCAAATGATATTGCGGAGGCATTAAAGCAACCACTAACAGAAATTTTAGCAGCAATAAAAAAATTATTAGAAAAAACTCCACCTGAACTAGCAGCCGATATTGTAGATCAAGGCATTACATTAAGTGGGGGGAGTTCTCTCCTACGTAATTTAGATAAATTGTTTATGCGTGCATTAGGTACACCAGTATATTTAGCGGACGATCCTATTCATTGTGTTGCTAGAGGGACAGGAATGGCTTTAGATTACTTAGATGTGTTAAAGAAGAGCCTAACGACGGATTAGCATCCTACTATTTTACATACAAAGTGCTGTATTTAGTTTTTACGGAGCGGCTTGGGGGTTTATAGTTGACAGTTAGGGAGTTTATTTATACAATATTAAAAATTAACTGCCCCAGATCTGGTTATGAAATTCGCAATTAAAAAGAAAGCTTCGGGGCGGCGGGGAAAAATGAACGACCGCGGCTCTGGTACAAGGTTTTCAAAAAAAAGTACTAGTTTAGCTTTTAGTAAAATCAAAAGTATGCAAAGCGAGAGGGAGTCACACGAAGATAGTGTAGAGTATTTTTTATCTGTGTGGTTTGGCATTTTATTCATCGCGGGGATACTATATTTACTATGTAAACTCAACATTTTTTGTATAGCTGACCGGTTTAGGAATTTTGATATTCATAAGCGTCCTAAGGGGTTGCACGGGACTATGTTTAACGTAAATAAACGTACTTATAATGCTACCCCGATTATTTATAAAGCCGGTGATGGCTTGGAACTTGTTAGCAATGAAATTTTTAAGCTACAAACTATTCCTGGAGTGGCAGGGACGTATGGCGATAGTACGCATATCCCTGTTATAGAAGTAGATAATTATGGTAGGGTAATCTCCGTGACGTTGGTTCCCGTAGCTGCGGGAGGTGGGTATTCAGGGCCTGCAACAACAGACGATTTACCGGAAGGAGTTCATAGTCTGTACTATACAGACGCTCGCGTATATAATGCAATTTCTGCGCAGTCGCCTATTTTGTTTGATTCTAGTACTGGTGTGATATCCTTAGCATCGGCGGGAATAACACATGAGTATATTGCAAACAATAATGTATATCCTGTGCATTTGTTTGCAAATAATACGCCGCAGGATGGATGGATATTACGATATGTTGCAAGTACGCAAAGTTTTGAATGGGTAGCACCAAGCACCTTAGGCTCTGAAACTATAACTACTATAACAAACACAGTGCCGGGCCATAAGATAGCGGATTATACGAATGAACAAGGAACAGTAACCTCAATAAATGAGACAATTACAAGTTTATCCTTATCAGGGAGCACATTAACTTATATAGACGAAACCGGAGCATCTACTAATATTGATTTGCCAGCACAGCATACCCTTTGGGACAATGACACAGATACGGGCATAAATGTTGAGGCAAACCCAGATGAAGATTATATTCGGTTCTATACTTATGGAAATCAACGGAGTGCTATAGATAACCATGGTAATTGGATTATTTCTTCTTATAATCCTGGTGATTTTACAAACCCAGGTACATTTTCTGGTATATTCTTTAATTGGGGTAAAAATGCTTTAAGAGTAGGGTTTGCAGATAATAATGAATGGGATGACATTAATGTAGGTCGTGGCACGTTTGCAAATGGTCGAAATAACACAGTGTCAGGTAATTATTCGGCTGCTCTTGGTGGGGATAACACAATAGATGATGTTTATTCTGTTGCATTAGGCCGTAATTTAGAGGTACATAGTAGTTATACAATAGCTGGCGGTTATTACAATACTGCTAGTGGATACGCTAGTGCTGTGTTTGGGCAGAATAATACAGTTTCAGGGCGTAGAGCAATGGCTTGGGGTATGAATAATCAGGCAAGTGCGGATGAAGCAACAGCTTTTGGATATCATACAACAGCGGCAGGAACAAGGTCTTTGGCTTTTGGTAGAAATGCAATTGCAGCAGGGGCATATGGCACGGCATTCGGAAGTGATACTAGAGCCCTGGGGGATTATTCTACAGCTTTTGGACAAGCGACTGTGGCTAATGCCAATTATGCTACAGCATGGGGACGTAATGCTGAAGCACGAGGGTATGGCTCTACAGCTTTTGGATACTATACTACAGCAAGCGGTCAATATTCTTTAGCAGGAGGATATTTCTCGGAAGCTAGTGGCAACGACTCTGTTGCTTTTAATGACACAGTTGCTAATTCGTATATGATGACTGCAGTAGGTAGATTTAATGTTGTAGACAATAGTCAGACTCCTGATTCTTGGGTAGATACAGATTATTTGTTTGTTGTTGGCAATGGAACAGGTTGGCAGTCTGCAAATCGTCATAATGCATTTAGTATTTACAAGAATGGTCGGTTAGAAATAGATGCTCCCGTAGATGAAGCTTTATTAAGCAATCATCCAACAGGTGGTGTTCCTTTAGCTATAGCAACTGTTGGTTATGTGAATTCTCATGTTGGGACATCTATTTTTGACGCAGATGCTGATACAGGGATTCAGGTAGAGGCAAACCCAGATGAAGATTATATAAGAATGCAAACCGCAGGTGTAGAGAGAGTAATCATAGATAATGTGGGGAATATGGGGGTTGGTCTAGGAGGGCAATCATTAAACTCTCTTTTGCAGGTTGGACCTGGAACCTCTGAAGCCTCTACTTTTGCTGTTAACGCAGATCCAAATTATATGAATATTGCAACATTTAGAGACCAAGATGGTGAAAATGTATTTAGGGCTATGGGATCGTTAGCAAATGATGATTTAATAGTTACCTTCGGAGATTGGGATTGGGCGTATGATCACTTATCTTTTGGTATAAATAGCATGACAGATTCATTAGAATTCTATGGGGGAGATTTTAGATTATATGAGTTTGTGGGCGGTCAATTTGATTATGTTGGGTTCAGGGCGCCTAATGACGTAACGTCAAGTGTCGTCTGGACATTGCCTGCTGCTGATGGGGGTAATGGTTATTTATTGCAAACTGATGGTAGCGGACACCTATCTTGGGTAGACCCAGGCACATTTACCAATATTTATACGTCAGATGGAACTCTGCAAGGGGATAGAGAAGTTAATACAGGGGGGTATAGTTTCGCAATTTATGGAGATAAGCCGAGTTTTGACCTAAATGAATATACAGTTTCTTTGGATTTCTACGACACTGCTACTGATAGTGAGGCTATGTTGGGGTTAGCAAGCGGGTTTAGTACATTGCAATATGACCCTAGTGGGCCTGGTATGCAAGCGCTTACTTTTGACGGTACAGATATGATAGTAAGAGATGATTTAAATTACAAAGGTTTAGTTTATGAAGGAGATTATGAGGTTAATTTTGTAGCCAGGTCGTTAGTCACTAAGCAATATGTTGACAATGCAATTGCTTCTAATGCTGTAAATATTTATACAACTAATGGTTCGCTAGCTGATGAGCGTACTGTTGATTTGAACGGACATAACTTATTGTTTACAGGTTCTGGTAATGTTGGTATTGGAACCGCTACTCCAGGAAGTTTATTGGAGGTAAATGGAGGAGATTTGCAAACTCTTGATGGTAATATTATAACTAATAATGCTTTAGTAGCACGAGGCATTGGTACTAATGGAGAGGTTGCCCATTTAGTAATTGATGCCCAAGCATCTACACTTCATAGATTAATAGATGCTAGAAATAATAATGGTGTTCAGTTTGTGGTAAGTGGTAATAATAGGGTCGGTATAGGCGTAAGTAATCCAGGGGCCCCGCTTCATATTAGGAATACTCAGACTAATACTGGTGCAGTGATAATGCTACAAAATACTAATGGGGATTATTCTTCTATTTTTGAGGTAGCTAGTAATCCTGAAGGTAATATTACAGCATTTAGAGGTGATCTTGCTATTGATGGTCTTAATGGGGATATTTATATTAAAAACAGTGATGATAATGCTAATACAGGTTGGGTGAAGCTTTTGGAAGAAGGGGATACGCTTGAAAACATTTATAATACAAATGGTTCATTGTTGTCTGAACGTAATGTGGATTTAAACGGTAATAATTTGTTGTTTACAGGTGCTGGTAATGTGGGAATCGGCACGACGAATCCAGTTAATAAATTGCAAGTGGTTGGAAATGTTAGAGCAACAAGATTTTTGGCTGCAAACGGTACACAAGGATCCCCAGCTTTTAGGTTTGATTCAGATTCTAATACAGGAATGTTTTTGCCAGCAGCAGATACGTTAGCATTTACAACTAATGGTGCAGAGAGGTATCGCATAAATCAAGATGGTTTACTAACCTATGGGACAACGGTAACTGATTATAATCTTGCTTATTTTGGTACTCAGCATTCTGTAGTTATGATTAACCAAGATCCTGGTTCTATGGCAACTTATGGCAGCGTTCGTTATGGGGATGATGACGAGCCAGGTAGAATTGCGTTTTTAAAAGCAAGAGGCGGGGAAGGTTCTGAGGCTGCATTGCAAGATAACGATAAAATAGCAGAATTCTCGAGTGCAGGATATGATGGTTCACAATATATAACAACAGGAGGTATAAGAATTGTTGCAGATGGTTCAGTAAGTGCAAACAACCTACCAACCCGATTAGAGTTTTTAGTTAATAATGGAGGCGGTAACTTAGGAGCTGATGTGGAAATGACTTTAGACCACAATGGTAATTTGGGTATCGGAACTGCAACCCCAGCCTATAAATTGGATGTTAACGGTAATGCAAACATTTTAGGAGATATTCACATACATGCTGGTCTGTATGATTCTACTAACTCTCAAGGGAGTTTAGGACAAGTGTTGACCGTTGGCTCTGGGGGAGCAATTTTATGGCAGAATCCTGTTTCTTGCGTTATCGGGGGAGCAAAGGTACAAGCGAATGGTACAGTAACTAATTCTTATGGTAATATAGCCAGTGTAACCCATACAAACACTGGGAGATATCGAATCAATTTCGCTAATTCGTTAAACACAGATGACTATTATGTTCACTTGACTAAGATGGAAAGTACAAGTACCCGAGATGACGTCAATATAGATGTTTCAGCGTACAATACTGATTATGTAGATATTATTATCCACGAAGGAGATAATGGAACGTCAGCTAATGTTTATAGGGATAGAGACTTTGGTGTTACAATATTTGACGCTAATTGTGTGGCTCTTTCTAATGCTGGAACTCCTTCAGATGCTCGTTTGAAGACAAATATAGAGACGATTAATAATCCGCTAAGTTTAATCGAAAAGTTGCGCGGTGTTCGATATAACTGGAATACTCAGAAGTATCCGAATAGAAAGGATTTTGATACTAAACCAGAGATAGGTTTAATCGCGCAAGAAGTAAAGGAGGTTGTTCCAGAAGTAGTAGAGGTGGGGGATGATGGTTACTATAGGATTGAGTACGGTAAAATGGTTGGGTTGTTAGTGGAAGGTATTAAAAGTCAGCAAAATGAGATTATAGATTTGCAACACAAGACTACAGTGAATTCGAAGTTTAATGGTATAGTGTCTAAATTATTTGGGATTGAGAAGCAGTTGGAGGATTTGAGGGCACAGTATGACAAAAATGAAGAAACTAAACCGTTACCTACGTCAACTCCTACGCCAACTCCTACGGTTTCATCAGTCCCTCAGCAGGATAATACGGACAGTAAGGTTAAACCTTTAAGTAAGTTTATAAATGGTATTTGGAATATAGTTAGTGAGGTTATATTTAAAGCCAAAGTTATATTTAAACAAACTGTAGCATTTATGTCTAAGGTACGTTTTGCAAAAAGAGTAGAATTTGCAGACAAAGACATGGCGGGCTATGCAATCGTTAAGGCAGGCGATTTATCGGTGCATATAGAATTTGAAGAACCATATAAGGCCGAGCCAGTCGTTAGTGTGGCGCCAGTAGGTCAAAATGTGGCCTTTTATATTGATAATATTACGTCTGAGGGGTTTGACATAGTACTAACTACCAAAAATGGTGATGATGTGAAATTCACATGGATGGCGTTGAATGTTGATAAGCCGCGGATAGTAGAAAGTAAGGGCGTAAAACCATTTGTAACTCCATCGCCATCGCCTACATCTACAAACGTGCCTACGTCAACTCCAACAGTGACGCCGACCCCTACATTAACTATTACTCCTACTCCTAGTGCGGTTCCAACGTTGACACCAACGCCTACGCTGACTCCGAGTAATTAATTTAAGTGGTAGGTATAAAAGGGATGAAGTTTGGGATAAAAGGAGAACTCGTCAAGAAGCGTAAAAAACAAATGCATAGAAGGAAGAAGGTTGCAAGAAGTAGAACTGTTCCTAATAATAATGTAGCTGAATTGCAAAAGATCGAACAATTGGAAGATAAGCTGGCCCAAGAAGGAAAACGAGAAAACGAGCGACTGTTTGCAGCGCTTGTCATATGGCCTATTTTATGGGGGGCAATCTTTTATTTACTATGTAAACTAGGCATATTCTGTATTACAGATTTGTTCGGAGTAAAACATATGCCTAGAATTCAATCTCAGGTATTGGAATTAGAAGGGGATAGATTAGCTATAAGCCAGGGGAATAGTGTGGATTTAAGTGGTTTACGTGATGTGTATCAGGCAGGGGCAGGATTGGAGTTGGTTGCAAATAAAGTTTTTAAATTAGAAGAAACAGGAGTAACACCTGGTACTTATGGGGGTAGCAATCAAGTTCCTATAATTACAATTGATAAATATGGTAGGATTACATTTGCAGGCACTGCTCCAATAAGTGCTGGGAGTTTTAATGGGATTCGTACTATAAATGGTTCGTATGGTCCGCATATTAATATAGGGGGGCAAGAGCATCGTATTATAGTTACTACTACGGGCAGTGATATTCAAATTACCACGCCACAGGATATAGATACTACTTCTACCCCTATGTTTGCAGGCCTACATTTAACAGGAGGGCTTTACGATAATAATGATAGCCTTGGTAATGTAGGGTATGTTTTAGTATCTACTGGTAATGGAGTTAGGTGGGTACAGGCCTCTACAATAATTAACGATCATGATGAGCAAACCTTAAGTTGGGATTCATCTACATTTGATTTAAGCATTGATAATGGGAATACTGTGAATTTAGGTAGCTTGGCTGTTTGGAAACAAGATCCTATTGGGGGTTATTATTCCACAGATGTCGTAACACCACGAGATTCAGATGTCCAGCGTATAACTTTAGAGCATACCGGTTGGGGGCTAACGGAAATCCAGGTTAAGAATGAGGACAATACCAATAATTATAGCGGAGCGGTCTTGTCGTTAAAAGGGAGTGGGCCGGATTATACTAATAATATGTTTTTTGCAAAATTGGGAGATAACTATTATGTGCCGAGTTGGGCCGGCAAGGGAGTAGTATCTACTGATCAGCCATTGATTATTGCTTCAGTAAAAAGTCATGATGCTGCACATCCTAATAATAATCCTTATATTATGTTTCAAACTGGCGGATATTACACTGCGCCTGTTGATAGGATGATTTTAGATGCTAATGGTAATTTAGGTATTAGTGATTTTTCTCCTGATGAAAAATTAACTGTGGCAGGAAATATAAAGTTGAGCAGTTCGTCTTCTGCAAGATTATATTCAGAAAATCATGAGTTATTAATTGGAGGTAACAACCAGCCTGTCCGAATGTTTTCTTCTTCTCATGTAAGATTAGGAGTAGATAGTAATGATAATCTGGCTGGGAGAGTTTGGGTAGGAACCAATAGAGATCCAACTAGTTTTAATGCAAATAAGCTTTTTTTGGTGGTTTCAAGTTCTAATAGGGTGGCCCCTACAGCTTTTGTGAGATATTCTAATAATGCAGCAGGACCAGTAGCATTGTATTATAAAGCTAGAGGTATGATTAATTATCCAACTATAGTCCAAGCAGGAGACGTGCTTGGAGGTTATAATAGTTTGGCTTATAATGGACATGGTGGCACTGGATGGCAATTAGTTGCCCAACTAAGGCATAGAGTAGACTTTGTCGACAATGATGATAATGTTATTCCTTACGTAGAATTTAAGCACAGGCAACCCGGTGGGGCCTATCGAGATGTAGCGCGTATGTTGTATGATGGTCGTTTTGGTATCGGGAATACTGATCCTGAGTATACGTTAGATTTGGATCCTTTAAATGACAAGAGAGCAGCAATAAATATTCGTCCTAGCGATAAGGGGAATCCAGGTTCTATTCGTTTTGAAGATAATAACAGAACAAATGCTGTGGAATTAAGCGCTCCAAATGATATATATCATTCATATTCACTGTTTTTGCCACCTGATCAAGGGAATCAGTATGAAGTAATGTATAATAATGGTACAGGAAGTCTGCTTTGGGATACTGTAGAACATTTACTTAGTATTAATGTTGGAGCGCATGCAATCTTATATTCTGACGGTACTAATGTAGTAGGTGATTCAAATCATTTGTATTGGGATTGGCAAAACAATAGATTGGGGATAAGTACTACGAATCCTCAAGTACCGTTGGAAATTGATGTGGGGAATGGTGTAGGTTTGATTATTAGAAAAACAACAGCTAGTGGAACTGCTCGTCTTGTCGTAGCTTCTGACTCTCTACCTTCTATCCACGCCACGAGAGTAGAGATCACTAATGATTCTGTATTTGGAACGTGGTATAACTCTACCTATTGGCTTTTATCTAGGGATTTGTGGGGATCAGGGTCGCCAGGGTTAAAGTTGGGAGGAAACAGTGGGATGTGGTATAAGCTTGGGGCGGCTGGCGGAAGCAGTATACCACAATATTCTCTGATCTTTACGACTAATAATACTCACAGAGCTATAATTACTCGAGATGGCAATGTTGGTGTCGGTACAATGAATCCAGGAGCATTATTCCAAGTTGGCGAAGCTGGTGATGGCACATACGCAATTGCAAATGATTGGCAAACGTTTTCAGATCGCAACTTAAAAGACAAGATTACCCCTCTAAATGGTGATATCTTAAATAAGGTATTGAGTTTACAACCAGTATCTTTTGTTTGGAAGAATGATTCAACAAAGAAAAAACAATATGGTTTTATAGCGCAAGATGTTGAAAAAATATTTCCAAATATTGTTAGTAAAACTAGGTCGGGTTTATACTCGGTGAGCTATACGAAGTTAGTTCCTCTTATTGTAAGGGCACTAAGATCATTAAAAGATGATATTTATACTTTACTATATGGAACCAAAGAGAAACCAGGTATTTTGAAGACTATTGAAATTGTAGGGCAGCGTCTGAGATTTAAATTAGAAAGCGTTTT
>JALVLD010000099.1 GCA_027033525.1 Candidatus Dojkabacteria bacterium | reverse complement strand
TGAAACTTTATTATTTAAATCCAGTTACTGTATTTCCAAAAATTGTTTATAAAGCTTTTTGGTTAAAGGAGCAAGATAATAAGTTACCATTAGAAAAAATTGGTATCAGAATAAAGTTAGTAGCTTTATACAATAATATTGTAGGTGTAGAATTCCCTAAAACTAAGACAATGGTGCCTGTACATGCTCCTCGTATAATAGAGGTTGTAGTGGGGAAAGTTTTTGTGTTATTACATCCTCAAGACGCACATTTAATAACAGAACCTCCCCCTGTGTGTATTGTAGAGTTAAAGGAGCGGGAGAAGTTAGTGATTCCGCCGAGGTGGGCTTATACTGTGATTAATTCAGGCAATACCGTTGCATTTTTTGTGGAGCTTGTATCAAGCAGTAAGCCTGATGTAATTTTTTTTCATCAACTACGTGGAGCTCCTTTTTATTTAATTTTGCGTAATAGCAATTTGGAGATTGTAAAGAACCCAAATTATAAAAATATTGAAAAATATGGTACACTGGATTTAGAGAGATATACCAAAAGCTTATATATTTCTCCAAAAACACCAATTATAAAACAGTTTTTACGTAAATATGAAAGGTTTTCGTGGTTTTATAATCCAGATTCTTTTGCTTGGGATTCTTTTAGGGAGTTTATCCGTATATAGTGTAGTAAAGGCAGGATTTTTGACTTATAGGGGAGAGGTTACTATAAAAGTTTTAAAAGATTATAGCGTTAAGGCGGATATTTCCCTGGATGTTTATAATACTTCAGTTGTCGCAATTAATGCGGATCGACTTGCAATTAAGTTGCTTGGCAAGCATCTAAAAAATACAAACATAGTTGTAACTCAAAATGCACCTGTGGGTTTTTACGTACTAAATGATAGTGAGGGCGCGTGGCTACGTGTTCATGAAAAAGAAGGTCAACGTTTTGTGTTAAATCCAGGGGAGCATTTTAGGATTTATGCCAATGGTGATATAGAATCACCATATGAGTGGAATAAGGGTGGTTTATATTTGCTTGATTATCCTGTTGCTCAAGAAAATGTAAAGCTTAAGGTATTTGTAGATAAAAGTATCCCTTTAGGTTCTAATTATAAATTTAAGCTATATAAGCAAAGGTGGAAGGTAATTGATTTCGGAGATTCGGGCTTAGGCCAATTAATACTTTTAGGACACACAAAGGATAAGGTGGGTTTCGTGTATGAACTTGCAAGCAAATACTCATATATTCTTCCAGCAAGCCACGTGCCATGTGCGCAAGCTTATTTAATAGCACCTAAGGTAAGTTATTTATTTCTAGACAAAAACGGAATGTTTGTCCCCTATTTAACTGCGTCGGGAGAGTATGTTTCATATGTCTTAAAGGTAGTGGACTTAAAATGTTTAAGTAGCATATCTGATTCGGAGATCTATGCCGGTTTTAAGTGGAATGCTATTGAGCAAATAGCCACACCAGTTGTGTTTAAATGGAGTAATGGTCAAATATATCAATTAGTTAATGAACAGTTTGTTAAAGATAAAGCTGATAAATATGGCATTTTGTTTTTCCCTGTGCGTTCATGCCAGGATGTTAAAGATTGTTTTGTAGGTGGAAGCCTGCTTCTTGGGAATTTAACTTTTGTTGATACTTTACTCCCAAAGGATTATAAGGGTATAGATTTAGGTTGTAATTTATTTGATATTAAATCATGCACACCTGCACAATTGGAATATCATGGAAATGTTTTGTTTAATGCGAGTAACAAGTGTACTAAGATCTCGCGGGTATTGTGTGGAAGCGTTAATTTATTAAATAGTAAACAGTTAATTTTGATGCCAAAAGGAAGTTATAAAGTAAAGTGTTCTCGCCCAGTAATTGGTTTGCCGTTTGGAGTACTTAAATCGAGAGGGAAGTTAAGTCATTTTAAAGGGATATTACATTTTATGTGGTATGCAAGTTTGGTATATTTGTTGGTATGCATTTTAAGGTTAGTAACGTGTTATAATAAAAAAGTATGAAGAAATTGATGATTTCGTTGATTTTAGTATGGCTTGGTTTAGGAATAAGTACCATAAGTGCTGCTAATAATAATATTCGTTCCGAGTATCAATTGATGCCTCAATATCCTTGGGCAAAAAGTTTTAAAGTAAAGCTATTTTTATATCCTACCTCGGATGTACAAAAGATTGAAGTCCGTTGGAGTCCTTCAGACATTGTTACAGTAGTACCCGATTCTAAGGTTGTTAGGGCTACAGCCAAAGAATCTCCTTATGCACTTACATTTAAGATCGTGCCTCGACGTAAGGGGCAAATTTTGCTGCATGCAAGTATAGTTTATTATTCAGGAGTGTCAACATATGTAGATAGCATTGATATCCCTTTAGAGTTTGATGCATATTTACATTTGCCCCCTGGCCCTAACCATACGCTTTATTTAGTTGTTTTTTATTTAGTTGTTTTTGTATTTAGTTTAATTGTTGTTTATGGTGTGTATAAACTAGCCAATTTTATTATTTATGATTACATTCCTAAGTGGCTTGCACGTAAAACTAGCCAACCTATATAAAACTTCGAGAGAAGGGCTTTTAGCATGGTTATATTTTTTTATTGCAACCATAGTTAGTTTGGGGATTTTCTATGGTTTTAGAAATTATTTGGCTCAAGGCATGTATAGTAAAACAGCACTTAGCTCACAATATTCGAAATTAAAGGAATATGATGATCAGTTGCAAGCGATTCTGGCGACCAATTTTGCGAAGGTGAACATTGGTCAGATCGGAGAAATAACTAAAAAGCTTGATGTTTTAAAGCAAGAGTATGAAAAATTACGTTTGCAACCACGAATGCATTTAAAAATTTTTGCAATAAATATCGGTTATAATGTTGACCAATTAAATAATGCTATTAATGAGAGGTTAGGTCTAATACAAGACCTAAAAGATAAATTGTGGAAGTATAAGGTTTATCTTGATAGTGTAGATTCGTATAAAAAGTTTGATTCATGTATTAAACATTTAGATTTTTCAAGGGATGATAAAAATATTGCGCAACAGTTAGACAAATGTGTTACACTCGTAAGCATCGATAAAATTAAGGGTTATAGTAAAACACTGCAGTGCAATGAATTAGAGAAACTAGCTGCTTATTTTGAGGCTTACAAAAGTTTATCTAAGTATTACTATCTACTCTCGCAAAAGCAGTATAAAGAAGCTCAAAAATATAAAGAAGATGCTCGCAAACGAATAGATATAAATATAAAATGGAATGCATGTTTTGATTTTTTAGGTAAAGAATAGGTAAAATACAACAATGAGTAGTAACATAAGGAAAATTTTTGCAAAGAAATTACAAAAAGCCCGTGAGCAAAAGGGCATGAGCCAAAGGGAATTAGGCCTTTTGACAGGCCTGTCTGATAAGAGTATAAGTGCATATGAACAAGGAAGAGTTTTGCCGCCATTGGATATATTACCTAAGTTAGCCAAGCATTTGGAGCAGCCAGTGGCATATTTTTTAGGTGAGGATACACCTATAGATCGTTTATCTGTTCAATTGGAAAAGCTAGAAGGTATTTTAGAAGAGTTAAAGAAGTTACTTCCGGATGTTTATAAGACTTTAAAGAAAAAAGAGTCTTAATATCCTTATTCTTTTACAAACTTCTTAAGTACAGAGTCAAATGAATACTTTTGGGGAGGTTTTTGATTTATATTTTGTTGCGAAGGGAGAGTATCGCTAAGATTTTGTTGTTGTTTTATTAAACGGCGTAGATCAGAAATTGTCTGATTCTTAAGTTGAAGTAGCGATTCCAAACTTTTTAGCTCATTACGTTTTGCATCAAGTTCGTTGCGAAGCATTTCAATTTCTTGCAGTAAGTGTTCATTTTTTAAGTTTAAGGCATCAGTATGTTTTCCTTGCGCGAGTGCTTTTGTATGCTCCTGACTAGTAATTAGGGTTTCAAGAAGCTGATAGTAAGTTAAGCTCGAAAATTTATATCGGGAAAGTTCTACGTTGGTAGGTTCTCGTCCTAGAGTTTGTTTGTAGGCTTGTTGTATAAGTTGTGTACGTTCTTGTACAGGTAATGAATAAAGGGGTTTAGTTTTAGGTTGGGAAGCATTTTGCGTAGGCTTGTTTCGATCGTCATGTAATGATCCTGTATTCATTGTTTGTTATTGTATAATCTTGATTTAAGTATTATAACATGTTAAACTTTCTTAGCGTAAATGCGGGTGTAGCTCAATTGGCTAGAGCATCTCGTTGCCAACGAGAAGGTTGCGGGTTCGAGTCCCGTCGCTCGCTTGTTTAAGAATAACAAGCTTTCCACAATAAAATTTACTGCTTTAATTAAAACTTCGTGTATTTACTAGCAGAATCATTACATTTATGAATATATCGGGATTAAATTAATATAATTCTTTATACATATAATTATATTTTCCAAGGATATAGTTAAATT
>JALVLD010000098.1 GCA_027033525.1 Candidatus Dojkabacteria bacterium | reverse complement strand
TTAATTGCTTTTTCAAACTCTAAATTTTTTGCAGCTTTGCGCATTAAAGTCTCGTATTCTTTAACAAACTTAGCCCTACCATTTACTATAAAATTAAACATTGCTGTTATATTCTTTTGGTTTTCAGTTATTTTGTCCTTATTAATACACGGAGATGGACATAAACCAATTTGGCCATATAAACAAGGCCGCCCTATTTTTCTGTGCTCTCTAAAAGTTTTTGCAGAGCAACTAGCATGAGGGAAAATACGTCTAAGCGCCTTAAGAACCTTCTTTGTAGTTTGAGCCTCAACAAATGGCCCCACATATTTTACATTCCTGTTTAAAACTCTTCCTACAAGTCTACCGACGAATGCCCTAGATAAGTATTCATTTTTTTCTACTTTTATTTTATCTGCAATTATATAAACATAAGACTTATCGTCCTTTAGTTGAATATTAAACTTGGGTTTATGCATTTTTATTAATTCTGCTTCCAGCAAAAATGCTTCTACCTCCGACAGAGTTGGAATAAAACTTATGTATTTTGCTTCTGTTAACATTTGCCTGGTTTTAGGTGAATCTATATTAGTAGCAAAGTAAGAAGATACCCTATGTTTTAATATTTTTGCCTTACCAACGTAAATTGGTTTCTTGTTTGCATTATAAAAAATATAAACTCCAGGCTCTAATGGAACTTCGCTAAGTTTTAATTTAGCAACAGGAATATATTTCATAAATAATTATACAGCCTTGCTTTATTAGAAACCGGGTATAAAACACAACAAATTCACACCAGTACTATTCCTGCCAAGGCCATAAATTACTCCGTAGTCTCTGACCGTACTTTATTTTTTGCCCTTAAGCACTAAATACCTAAGTTGTTTTTCTGCCTTTATTAAATCGCTTAATGCCACATTGGTTTTAACTTTCTTTTCTTTGGCAGCTTTAATAGCTTCTTGCACTTCCTTTAATAAATCTTCGCTAGGCATACCTGCTTGATCAACCAAAACTAATAAAGTGTTTGTAGTAGGATCCATACGAGCGATTCCTCCAAAAATAAAAAATTCATCTACTTGATTACTATCTTGCACCTCTACCATACCAGGAGTAAGTTCTGTAAATAACCCCATGTGTCCTGGTAAAATTTCTATTTGCCCTGAGGTTGTAGGCAACAAAACAGAATCTACTTCTGCTTCTTTTAAAACTTCAACAGGACTTATTACTTTAACTTTTAGCTTCTTCATTTGCACTTTTTATAACCTCATCAATTGTACCTTTCATATAAAATGCCTCTTCGGGCAAATCGTCTAGCTCTCCGTTTAATATCTTTTTAAATCCTGCGATTGTATCTTCTATTTTTACATATACTCCCGGCCTACCGGTAAATGCTTCTGCTACATGGAAAGGCTGAGTTAAAAACTTCTGAATTTTACGTGCACGCGCAACTATTAACTTATCTTCTGGTGAAAGTTCTTCAACACCTAAAATTGCAATAATATCTTGTAATTCTTTATATCTTTGCAAAACTTTCTTAACTTGCATTGCTACTTCATAGTGTTCTTCCCCCACAACTTCTGGTGCAAGTGCACTTGAGGATGATTCTAATGGATCTATGGCAGGATACAAACCTTGCTCAGCTAAGCTACGCTGCAAAACCATTGTAGAAGTTAAATGTGCGAAAGTTGTTACAGGTGCAGGATCTGTATAATCGTCTGCTGGTACATAAATTGCTTGCAAAGAAGTAATTGAACCCGTAAGCGTAGAAGTAATACGCTCTTGCAAATATCCCATTTCATCTGCTAAGGTTGGCTGATATCCTACTGCAGATGGTAATCTCCCTAGCAAAGCAGACACTTCTGAACCTGCTTGGCTAAACCTAAAAATATTATCAATAAACAAAAGTACATCACGGCCTTCTTTATCTCTAAAATATTCTGCCATTGTAAGAGCTGTTAATGCTACTCTTAAGCGTACTCCAGGAGGCTCATTCATTTGCCCAAAAACAAGTGCAGTTTTATCCAAAACTCCAGCATGTTTCATTTCATAATATAAATCGTTTCCTTCACGGGAGCGTTCCCCTACACCAGCAAAAATTGAATAACCAGAATGCTCTTTTGCAATATTATGAATAAGCTCCTGAATAATAACTGTCTTACCTACACCTGCACCACCAAAGACGCCAATTTTACCTCCCTTTACAAATGGAGTCATTAAGTCAATTACTTTTATGCCTGTTTCTAAAATCTCCATTTCTGGATTTTGCTCTTCGACCTTTGGAGGCTCTCTATGAATTGGTGCATACAATTTAGCCTTAAGTGGCTTATCATCTAACACCTCACCTACTACGTTAAAAATTCTGCCTAAAACATCTTCGCCTACTGGCACTTTAATATAATCACCTGTTGCAGTAACCTCCATTCCTCTTGTTAATCCAAAAGTGTCGCCCAACGCTACAGTTCTTACAACACCCTTTGCTAAATGCTGTTGTACCTCTAAAATAAGATCCTTATTATTGTGTTTAACTACTAGTGCCTCATAAGTTTTAGGTACATAATCTTTAAAGGCTACATCTACAACAACTCCTCTTACTTGTGTTATTTCTCCTTTATTTTTGGTTGCCATAAAAAATTAGTAAAATTTTATTTCTTTGGTAAAGCACCAACAATATCTAACAATTCATTAGTTATTGATTCTTGACGCACTTTATTAAATTCTAATTGCAATTCTTGTTCTAAACGCTCCGCATTTTCTGTTGCACTCTTCATTGCGAGCGTTCTAGCACTAAACTCCGATGCCTTTGTATTTAATGCTGCAAACATCATCCTATTTATTAAATATCTTTTAATTGCTGCGTTAAAAAATTCATCCGGAGTTGGCTCAACTGAAAAAATCCTGCTAACATCTACATCTCCCTGCTCACCCCCCAACCTCTCCGTTGATAAAGGTAATATTAACTCCGCTTTAGGCTTGTATGAAAAAACATTTATAAATTCAGGATATATTAAAAATATTTTAGAGTATTTTCCTTCTTTATAGCTATCAATTATATAAGAGTACTCTGCTTCTAATCCCCCCTGAGTAACATCATCTAATGGATCTTCAAAAATTGCATCTACAATATCATCATCTAAACTCTCCAAAATATACCTTGATTTACGCTGCAAACCTACAGCACGAAATCCAACTTCCCCTTTATAACTAGGAGCCTTAACAAACTTATAAATAAAGCTTTGCAAACTAGAAACTAAAGCCCCACAGAATCCACGTGTTGGTGCAAAAATAACAACTAAAGCAGGTACACTAGCGTTTTTAGGTTCAAAATATATCCTGTTTTCATCTGCCTCAGCGGCTCCAAATGCCACCGCCACCTCATGCATAATTTCAAAAATCGCATCCGAATAAGCTTGGATATTTGCCAAGATTTGCTGTGCCTTCTGCATCTTAGATACAGAAACCATTTGCAATGCACGAGTTATTTGTTTAGTGTTCCTTACTACTCTAACGCGGGTTTTAAGCGTTTTTAAATTTTTCATTATGCTTTATAAATGGCTAAGTAATCTTTAACTGCCTGCTGCACAAGCTCTCCGAGCCTTTTTTCTAATTTGGGCGTCAGTTTATTCTCCTTGGCTATCTCATTTAACAACTTCTTATGACTTGTACTAAGTCTGGTTAAAAAATATTTTTCCCAGCCTTTTATATCTTCTAAATCCATATCATCTAAAAATCCTCTTACTCCTGCAAATATAACAGCAATTTGTTGTTCAACAGGCATAGGAGCATGTAATTCCTGTTTTAAAAGCTCAACTAATCTTGCACCTCTATCTAATGCCTTTTGAGTTGCTTCATCAAGTTCGCTACCAAATTGAGCAAATGCAGCAAGTTCTCTATATTGTGCTAAATCTAAACGTAATGTTCCTGCTACTTGCTTCATAGCTTTAATTTGTGCAGCACTCCCAACGCGAGACACAGATAAACCAACATTAATAGCAGGCCTTATACCTGCGTTAAACAAATCTCCTTCAAGATAAATTTGCCCATCTGTAATAGAAATAACATTTGTTGGAATATAAGCAGATACATCACCTGCTTGAGTTTCAATTATAGGCAAAGCTGTAATAGAACCCCCACCATGCTTTTCATCTAATTTACATGCACGCTCTAAAAGTCTTGAGTGCAAATAAAATACATCGCCCGGATAAGCTTCACGTCCAGGAGGACGCTTAAGCAAAAGTGAGATTTCACGATATGCCCAAGCATGCTTAGTCAAATCGTCGTATACAACTAATACATCCTTACCTTGCTCTAAAAAATACTCAGCAATTGCTGTCCCAGCATAAGGTGCTAAATATTGCAATGAAACAGGATCTGCAGCAGTTTCAGAAACTACAATAGTGTAGTCTAAAGCCCCATGAGAAGCCAACGTATCCAAGATAGAAGCTATACTACTAGCTTTTTGGCCTATTGCTACAT
>JALVLD010000097.1 GCA_027033525.1 Candidatus Dojkabacteria bacterium | reverse complement strand
GTTATTATAGATTAATTTTGGGGCTAGCTTGGGTATTAATTTTTATATTAGTGACATTTGTAGGTTTGGGAGGTTCTGCACTAAAAGTATCTGCAACTGTAGATTTTCAGTATATTATGTACTCGCTCCCTACTTGTCCTCATTGTCAAAAGGTAAAAGAATATATAAATGCAAATAATTTGCAAGATAGGATAAAAATAATAGAACTTACAAACAATGAAAATATTGAGCAATTTAATAAAGAGTGCGACAAACTTGGTATTTCTCCAGAAAATCGCGGTGTTCCACTTCTAGTTGTTGGGAATAAATATTATCTAGGCGATAACGAAATAATTAAATTCTTAGCAAGTGAAGGGAAAAAACCTACAAATCAGGCTAGTTCTAATGCCCCCAACCCTAGAGACACTCGAAGATTAGGCATT
Organism: Candidatus Dojkabacteria bacterium; assembly: GCA_027033525.1. Taxonomy (GTDB): domain Bacteria; phylum Patescibacteriota; class Dojkabacteria; genus JALVLD01. The sequence continues at coordinate 12,282 of JALVLD010000097.1, read as the reverse complement.
TTACCAGTTATAATGGCTGCATTTACAGATGCAATAAATCCTTGTGCATTTGCAATTTTAATTTTGCTTATGAGTACCTTATTAACTAAGAAGTCTAAAAAACAAGCTATCTTTAGTGGTTTACTTTTTGTGCTAGTTGTCTATATAGTTTATTTATTATTAGGGCTTGGGCTTTATAAAGTGTTAAGTTTTGTAAACTTTTCTAAATGGTTACGGCTAGCTGCAAAAATTTTAGCAATAATTTTAGGCTTACTAAATATTAAGGACGCTTTTTGGTATGGTAGGTGTTTTGTGATGGAAGTACCATTTAGCTGGCGTCCTAAACTAAAAGCCTTAATAAAAAGTATTACTTCACCAATAAGTGTTGTAGTAATAGCTGTTCTTGTTGGGTTGTTTTTATTGCCGTGTACATCTGGGCCATATTTAGTGATTTTAGGGATGCTAGCTACACATAATAATTTTGCCTATGCCTTAGGTCTTTTGCTTTTGTACAATTTTGTGTTTGTTTTGCCAATGTTGGCAATAGTAGCCTTAGCTTACAAGGGTATAGATTTACAAAAACTTGAAGCTGCTCGCAAGCAAAATATTAAATTAACGCATCTTATTGTAGGCTTAGTGCTTCTTGTGTTGGGAATTATTGCTTAAGAGTAGCTAATGTCTTATCATTTGATCCTTTATTAATTTGCGTATAAATTGAATTTTAGAAATATTTAGTTTTTTAGCCATTTGATCAACAAAACGTTTTTCCGGGCGGGAAAGCTTTAGGTGAAAGCTAGAAGTATCTTTTTCTTGAGAATATAGTTCTATAAATCTTTTTATACTAAGATATAAATCGTTTACAGTACGGTATGCTTCAACTGTTAAATAAGGAGAGTTTATTCCATAGATAAATGAAGTTTTAAAGGTATGTTGTGTGTTCACATTATGTAATACAAGGGTAGGGATAGCCTTACTTATAGCAACACCAGCTATATATCCTGTGCTAAAAGCACTGGTCGTATTTTCTAAAATTACTACATCAGACATATTCATTGCATTTGCCATATTTCTGTAAACCTTTTGCCAATCTTCTACTGTAAGCTCGTGAATTGCTTTGTTTATTTTTTCATCTACACTTTTTACAAGATGCCAAGTAAGTTCAGTATTAAGCCTTTGTAAAATATTAGTGATTTCTACATAGATAGGGCGCATTTTTGAGTATTCACGTGCAGAGCCTGTAAAAAATACTTTTAGCATGTAGTATTATATCTTGAGTATAGTAAGATTGCTATATTTAAGGTGGGATGTAATAAGGGTTTTACCAGACTGTGGGAAAACTGGAAATATTTGGTGACATAAGTGTGGCCATTAAAGTTTAAATAATTTAGCCTTTTAGGTACATAGGGAAGTTTTCATAGGAGAGCAATGTGGGAGAATATGTGTTTGATATAATGAAGGTAATGTTCAAGTTGTCGACTAAGCAAGGGGAGGGAGGTGGGCGGGTTCAATTTAGTTCGGTTATATTTTATCTCGCACTTTTAGGGATTGTTGTGTTTTTTGTATGGCAGTATGGAGGGCAGGCTCGAAATTATGCTAGGCACTTTGGCGAATTGGCAAACTTTGAAGTGGTTAATAATGATAAGGCACGATGGGAATCGTGTGGTGGGGTGGGTGTGCACGCGGCCCCGCTGTTAGTTGATAGAGATATAGCTTTGTATTTACAAGGATCTGTTGCTATTGTTATTAATACAAAAGGGCAATGTATGCAAACCAGGATTAAAGGAGTGAATGAGCTGCTCGAAAGTATCTATGAATTTTCGCCCGGTTTTGACCTTTTTTTGTTGGGTGAGTATAGACAAGATAAGTTGATTCATCTTAAGGCTTTTATTGTTGCAAGTGGTTTTTTAAATTTGGTGGACTTATTACCTAATAGGGAAAATGCTGCTGTACTCTACAGCGTAAAAAATAAGCAACGATATAGTTATATAGTTTTAGTACAGCTAAGTAATAAGATTACTGTTTATTTAATAATGTTAGATAGTAGTGGGCAAGTTCGGCGTGCATTCTTAGGAGAGTTTACTGGTAAATTGGCATGTAATAAGAATGTGCCAGAAACATGCATACGGTATATTCTAAATAATTCAGATACTATTAAACTTAAGTTCTTGCAACTTACGAAATTTATAAAATAAAGATTCCCTGTCTATAATAAATTACGGCCTTGTGGCAAAGGGATGGGGGCGGCGGCCGAAGGCCGCCGCCCCCACACTACCTTGCTCCTAAGTCCAGCTGTGCAATTTATCTGGCGGCTAGCGGGAAATATGGTGTATAATTTATACAATGCCGCGGTGGCGGAATCGGCAGACGCGCTGGACTTAGGATCCAGTGGCCGTAAGGCCGTGGAGGTTCGAGTCCTCTCCGCGGCAGGTTATTTTTTAGTGCTGGATATGTTTGGTAGATTAATGCAAATGAAATGCAATAATAAATTTTTTCTTGCCCGGGGGCATGAATCTGTTGACGAATATACTCATTATTACAAAAAATATGCTGATAGATATTCTATTTTGCAATTTTATGGTAGTGATATACGTGGAGTAAATTTTGCCGATCTCGAGAAAAGATACGAAAGGATTTCTACTTCACGGGATATTATTTATTGGGCTATTGAAGATTTAGAAAAACATGAAATTATTGCAAACATGAGGATTTTTAAAATTGATTATTTTAATAGCTCTGGCCATACTGCTACTTTAATTTCCAACAAATCTTACTGGCGACAAGGTTTAGGATATTGTTTTGCTGCCGCTAGAACACTTTATGCTGTAAAAATATTAGACCTTGCCATTCTTTATTCTTATGCTTTTAAACCTAACGAGCCTTCTTGGAAAAACCTAGAGAAATTAGGGTATATAAGATATGGAGAAATACCGGCTTCTGTAAAAATAGGAGGTAAGTATTTGCCTGAATTAGAATATGTTTGGTATAACCCCTTTAAGCTAAAAGAGATATTTTCTAGTAATGCTCCAGCGTCTGTTCAAAAAGCTGCGTTAAAGGCCAGAAGTGTTATACAACAAGCTAATAATTGGGTGGAGTTTCTATAAGTTTTTCGATATAATTAAATACTGTGCCGCTATCGTCTAACGGCTAGGACATCGGGTTTTCAACCCGGTAATCGGGGTTCGATTCCCCGTAGCGGCACAGACCTTTCACTCGTTTGCAATTTAGATTTGCAGTGCTATTATTAATTTATGAACAAAGGTTTATTCAAGAGTGTATTAGACTTTCTGGCGGATGTCTTATTTACGCCAAGTGTTTTGCTTATAGTAATATGGATATTTGTGCTTGGATTAAGGCGCGTAGATGGCGTTTCTATGTATCCTGTGTTGCACGATAGTGATATTATTGGCTTATATAAGCTTGAATATATTTATCGCAAGCCAGCACGTGGCGACATAGTTGTTTTTAAACACCATAATGAGCATTTTGTAAAACGTATTATTGGCCTGCCGGGGGAGGTTATTAAGATACAAGGGGGCAAGGTTTATATCAATGGACAAAAGTTAGATGAGACTGCCTACTTGCCAGCTGGTGTGTACACTACGCAGGGGAATTTTTTAGTGGAAGGGGTAAGTTATTCTATCCCACAGGCAAAATATTTTTGCTTGGGAGATAATAGATTAAACAGTACAGATTCGCGTGATTTTGGCCCGGTTGATAAGAAGTTAATAGAAGGGAAGGTTATTTTTATTGTATTTCCTTTTCAAAGGCTGCAAATGTTTCACAAAGTGTCGTATAATATTAAATGAACCTTTTAAAAGTTTTTGAAAAACAAATTAGATTTGTCAAAATAGATAAAATTGTTATTCCTGAAGAATATCCAAAACAAGTAGTAGAGCTTGATAAATTAGTTGCCTTAGCCAATAAGTATAAAAATGCACCACTACCTGTTTTATGCTCTCCTGACAATAGTCTATTTGTGGGTGAGCTGTATTTGCGTATTTTGCGTTTTGCTGAATTAGTGAAGGTTCCGTGTATAAGTGTTGATGATTTGTCTCTAGAACAAATAGTCATTTTGCTTAAAGAATACGGAGAGACAGATTTGTTAAGTATTTATGAGTTAATCAAATTTATGAAATTTTTACATGAAGAGCATGGGCTTTCTCACCAAGAATTAGGCGAAATGTTTGGTATTAGTAGAGTGGCTGTAACTAATAGGTTGCGTCTTTTAACCTTGCCATATGATGTATTATATGGATTGGTTAATGGGCAAATTTCTGAAGGACACGCGCGTGCATTGTTAGCTCTGAAAAAAGAAGACCTAATTTTATATGCATATAACAAAATAGTTGAGAAAAATTTGTCTGTTAGAGAAGCGGAACAAATGGTTAGAGAAGTATTAGGCCGCCAAAAACAATCGCGAAAACGAAGCATAGATTTTAAGGCAGAAGTGGATTCTACTTTAAATAGGATTATTCTTACCTTTGGCTCTGCTGAGGATATGCAAGCATTTATTAAGAAAAGTCCACTGGCCAAGAAGTTGGTTTTAAAAAACAAAAAGTAAGTTTTTATCCTTTATAGATATAAAAAGTGGCTTTTCCCGATCCCTTTTTTTCAAGTACACCTAGCTTTGTTAGTTGTTTAAGGTCGCGATATGCTGTCATAAAAGACACATTAAATTGTTTTGCATAAAGAGCCCGAGTAACCTTTCGGTGGCGTTTAAGGAAATTTATTATTTTAAGCTGTCGGGGATTAAGGTCTAATTCCCTTTGAACAGATTTGTTTTGAATATTTTGTAGTAATTTATGAGTCTCAAGGCTTTGTTGCAAAAAAAGTTCGGTTAGAAGCTGTAGTTTTGCTTCTTCTGTGTCTTTGCTTTTATATTCGTTTAAATATTGCTTAACTACAGTAACTGTTGGTATAAAGGCGGCGGCCTTTTTATTATGAAGAGCAAGTATTAATTTAGGCACTAAATAGTAAATGCCCATATTATTCATGCTAAAAGATAGTATATTAGGATATTCTTTTAACCATGTGAATATTCCAAAAAGCCATGGTAAATTATTTATTTGATGTAAAAGTTTTGTGATATCTTCCGGGGCTTTAAGCGTCTCGGGCGTTTTGAAGTTTATGGCTTCTAGCGAAGTTTGTGGTAAGTCATTTTTATTCCTAAGGCGTCCTAAGTCCCAGTAGTCAAATAAATTAGTACTAATAGTTTTGTGTATTTGTTGCAGGATGCTAAGTGTGATAATTTTTTCACTTAGTGAATTAATAAATTTATTAACATTTTCAAAATTTCGAACTAAGTGGTGTATAGTGTCAGATGCAAGTGGGGTTAATTTACGTTTTGTTTTTGCAAGTTGTTTATAAGAAATATTAATGCCATATACTGTTAGAAAGGCGATGATTTCGTTGTTCATGCTTTGAGTGGCGAATTTGCGAGTTAAGGTCGCGGGGTGTGAAGGGTGGGAGATATTACAGAGCGTTTGCTCAATATCAATAAGTTTTTGTACAAGGCTTTCTGTTACGAACATGTTACAAATAGTGTAAGGAGTTTTTTATAAAAAGGCAAGGATTTATATGGGGCGGCGGCCGAAGGCCGCCGCCCCATCCTATTTGCCACCTTTCTCTTGTTGGTATGGACGGTCTACAATCTTGTTCGCCCCCGGCTGGATTCGAACCAGCATTACAGACTCCGGAGGTCTGCGTTTTATCCGTTAAACTACGGGGGCTACGGAGGGGGAGGGATTCGAACCCTCGGTACCCTAATGGGTACAACGGTTTTCGAGACCGTCCCGTTCAACCACTCCGGCACCCCTCCTTTTGTTGCTTGTTGTGCTATATTTTACCTCAAATAAAATGCATTTACCTCTATGAGTATTTTTTAATTTTGCAAAAAAGAAGATTAGAATATAAATTTATAAATTATTCCCCAGATTTTAGTATTTGTGTTATTATATGTTAAAGACAGTTTAAGTTTACTTGGTTTAAATAATGCTTTCTAACATAAAGCTTGTATGTACAATTGGCCCTGCAACTTGGGATCCTGCAATTATGAAGCAGTTAGTAGAGTTGGGCATGACGGTAGCTAGGGTTAATGGTGCGTTTGCCGATACAGCAGAATTAGATAGGGTTAAAGCCCTTGTACGTCAATTCTCAAGCTCAGTAAGTTTAATGGTAGATGTAAAGGGCCCAGAGATTAGGTTAAATAAATTTAGTCAACCTATAAATGTTAAACCGGGCGATGTAGTCCGTATAGGTTCGAAACCGGAGCATGGTATATACCCATATAATTATCCTTATATATACAAACTACTTACAAAAGGGAATAAAATTGTTGTTGGCGATGGGGATGTTTTACTTGTCGTAGATTCAGTAGATAAAGCCGAGGGATTGATTTTTACAAAAGTAGTATATGGGGAACAAATAAAGCCTGGAAAGGCTTTGAATTTGGTTGGCATTACTCATAGCGAAGAAGTGTTAACCCCAAAGGACCGGGAGAATTTATTACACGGTCTTAACACCGGTTGGGATATGGTTTCTGCAAGCTTTATCAAAAACAAAAAAAGTGCCTTAAAGATTCGAGAGGTCATAGGGGACAAGATGGCTTTGATTGCGAAAATAGAAGATCGTGATGGAGTAGCTAATATAGATGAGATTTTGGAAGTTGTAGATGGGATTATGGTCGCTCGGGGAGGATTGGGAGTAGACTTGGGATTAAAATATGTGCCCGTAGTTGAGCGTAAGTTAATTGCAAAGGCACGCAGTGCAGGGAAGCCAGTTATTACAGCGACGCAGTTATTAGAAACAATGGTAAAAAATCCATATCCCACTCGGGCGGAAATAAATGATATTGAGACAGCAGTAATTTTAGGCACAGATGCAGTAATGCTTTCAGGTGAAACAGCGGGAGGTCAACACCCAGTTGAAGCTACCAGGGTGCTGGCAGAAACTGCTAGATTCGCTTATGAATATGTAGATAAATACATTAAATTTGATACTGGCATGGCACCTGTTTCCACAATAGCTATTGCTAATGCTGCCATTGAGATAGCTTCTAAATTAAAAAACGAATTAGCAGGTATAGTAGTAGTATCAAAATCAGGCACCACAGTTAGATTGATTGCTAGAGGGAATTTAACACAACCTATATTTGCTTTCACAGAAACCACTCAAAGGGCAAAGTGGTTTAATGTATTAAAAGGAGTCAGAAAGGCCTTCGCACTTCCAGCAAACCGAGAGGATATTAAACGTGACCGCGATAAAGCTGTTGCTTTTTTACTTAAAGCATTACAAGATAATGGATTAGCCTTACGCGGTGAGAGATTTTTAATTGTTGGCAAGACTCCAGTTACAAAAGAGCCGTTCTTCCCTAATATCTTTGAAATTTTAGAAATTATGTAATATTTTTATTTCCATCCCTGTTTTCTTGTCTTTCTAATACGTTTGCAGTTCTTAGGATTTAATGGCTTTAACAATAAATAAAGAAGCCCCGTAGCCAATAGCTGTTAGAGCTAGAAAGTATAGCATACTTAGGTTTTTTGCCAGTGAGGCCACAGCTATGTCTATTACTCCTGCTGAGTTGGGTAGCTTCTTCGCTGATATATTGGGGGCTCTTCTAGCACGCTCTGATAACACAGCACGATTTAGTACAACGCTTATTTTTTGAGATTTGCTAACATTCCCTGCTTTATCAATGGCGTATACATATAGCTGAGGTGATTCTAAATTTTTTAAAGGTACTGCAATGTTAAAATGACCCGCAGGCATATTCTTTTCCCAGATACGAGAGTCTCCAGCTTGGATTACTAGCTTGGCGGGTTCAGTTAGGTCACCAGCTAAGTTTAGTTTTGAGCCTGTTACTTTTGTGGGATACTTCAATTTTTTGAGTGCAGGGCGTATTTTATCCACGTTGACTATTATGTCGGTGGGCTTACTTTTTAATTTTAGGATTTTTATCTTGTAAGTGTACAAGGTGAGCCTATGGGTCCCTTCTTTTAAGTCTAGTGTTACGGCGAAAAAACCTGTTTCATCTGTATCTACTTGTTTTATAGTTTGACCTGCCTCTTTAATAAAAATTTGCGAGTTGGGTTCTGCTTCGCCATTTAATGTTATTGTGTTGGTGTTACTGTAAAAAGTATCCTTTTCTAATACCGGCACATTTATAGACTTCGTTTCTAACGTAGGTCCATAAAGCAGGTATAGTTTGTATAGTCCCCATATTATTAGTACCGTCCCTAAGGTCATTAATAATATGGCGACATAATTTGTTCTTTTAGGAGGTATTACCTCTGCAGACATAATAAGCCAGATAATATATTATTATTGGTATAATACTATGTCTAAAAAAAGTTGGCAAGCGATGTATAAATTTATTAGACGGCTAAATTTAGTCTTTGCAGTAGGAGTAATACTCTATGCTTTATATACGAGCTGGCCTTTTATAAAAATCGAAGCGCTTGAGTTACGTAACAAGTTAACTCCTGGCCCGATAGTGTTTAATTCCCTTATGATTTTGATACCGCCCTATAAGTTAAGGAATAGCCATTACGTTGCTTCATCTTTGCCTAGTTTTAGAGAAAAAACTAAGGCTGAGCCAGTTTTTAGCAAGTATGAAACTTATTTAGAGATACCAAGTGTACACATAAGAGGGCAGGTGGTAGATGGTGCGGACGAGAAGGCTATGGATTTAGGTTTTTGGCATTATCCGGGTACAGGTGATATTAAGCATGGTGGGAACATTGTGATCGTTGGGCATAGGTACTTAAAACTGCCTCCTGCTCAAGATACCTTTTTTAATTTAGATAAGGTAAAGCTGGGAGATAGAATCCTATTAAAGAATAGATTGGGAGAATGGCAATTCGTGGTTATATCAAAAAGGATTGTAGCCGTAGATGAAGTAAGTTTACTCTTAAATTCAAGCAATCAGTTAACTTTGATTACCTGCCATCCAGTTTGGACAAGTAAGGCACGATTGGTTGTAATAGCTAAGCCTGTGAGGCAGTCTGAGTTTAAAGAAAATCTCTTCTGATTTATGATAAAATGTGATTATGAGTAAAAAATCAAACAAACGGATTTTGTTTGTGACAAGTTTTTGGCCTTACCCAAACAATGATGGCGGGAGGAATGTAGCGATTGCAATTCTTGAGGCCTTAAATAAGTATTATCATGTAGACATTGTTGCATATGTGCAGGAGCCTGTATTTGATCCACATAAAGCTAATCTCACACATTATAAAGCTAGTCAAATAAGATTAGTAAGGTTTTCTCGAGCTCCTAAGTGGCATATTATAAAATATTGGTTGCAAGGTAAGTCGTATTATTTTTATAGAGATTTTACAGATGCATATTTGAAGGCCTTGTTAGAGTTGTTAGAGCAAAATAATTACGATACAGTCGTAGTAGATAGGACTGTACCTTTGGTTTTTATCCCGCACATTCGCCAAAAGGCTTCGCGTCTTATATTCTTTGCACATAATGTGGAGTCAGATCTAATAAAAGATTTTATACTGCAGGGGCAAAGTGGCGTTAAGAGGATTTTAAAAACACCTTTGTGGATTGAGTATTGGTTTGCAAAGTCCTTTGAAAAACAGGTTTTGAATATGTTCGATAATGTGTATAGCATATCATTAGCAGATGCCGAGAAATTTAGGAGTTGGGGGGTTGAAAAGGTACAAGTATATCCGCCTGCATTCTTTGAGGCTAAATCCTTGCCGGTAAAGAGTTTGGCTGCTGAGAGGAAGCTTAAACCGTATGTAAAACTTTTGAGTAATTTTAAGTGGTATCCTAATGCTGAGGGAATTTTGTGGTTTGCTAAAAAGGTGTGGCCTCTAGTTTTAAGGAGGGTGCCTGATGCTAAATTGCTTTTGGGAGGGAAATCATTCGCGCCAGGGGTCGCCCGTAAACTGTTGGAAATTTCTGGAATTGAGTTGCTAGGCTATATACCCCCAGAAGAAGTTGATAGCTTTTATGCAGACGCTGCATTATCGATTGCTCCTATTTTAAGTGGGAGTGGGCTTAAAATAAAGGTTCTTAGAGCTTTGCAGTATGGAATCCCCTTAGTCGCTACGACAAAGAGCTTAAATGGTTTTAGCCGTGATCTTTTGGCTTTAATCCCCCACAGTGATCAGCCTGATGTTTTTGCTGAGGAGATTATAAAGCTTTTAAAGTCTCCCAATAAGAGGTTTAAGTTGCGGCAAAATTTGTATGAATATTTTTTGCAGCATATGGATAGAAAAGTGTTGGATAAATTTATGGTAAATATCATCGAGAATGGAGCGGAGCCATAGAGTCCTTTTAATTAATAGTTTGTGGCCATTTCCCATTAGGACGGGCGGTTTGGTAGTTGGAGCTGCGATACTTAGAAGTATAGCAAGGGTGGTAGATGATTTGCATGTCGTTGGACTTTGGCGTTATCCGGTTTTAACTAGAAAGGATTTTTTGCTAGATAGTCCTAGTGTTTCTGGAGTACGAATTGTTAAATGGAGGAGAGATAAGAGTATTTTTAGGGTTCCGTATTACTGGCTTAAGCGGACTTCGTATTTCCTTGCGAGAGATAATTCTAAAGAGTATATAAATACAATTGTGCAGCAATTAGAAACAAATAGATATGATATAATTCTCTTTGAAAGAGATTTGGCACTGGGGGTAGCTTATAGGTTGTTCACTAGCTATAGGGAGCTTTTAAAAAATAGTAAGTTAGTTTATATCTCTCATAATGTAGAGTCTAACATAGTGAGAGATTTTGTGAAGCATCAATTCACTCGTTTTGTGCGTTGGCCTTTGGGCGCGTTGGGGTACATTGATAGTTTTATTTATAAGAAATTAGAACGCTTTCTATTGACCGAAGCATTCGATTGGGTAAGCAGTATAAGTGAGGAGGATACTAGTTTTTATAAGAGTAAATATAGGGTTGCTACCGTTGATACATTTCCTCCAGCTTTTTATAAAGTGACAGAAAAAACATTTACTGATTGTAATAAAGGAAGTAGAAATATAAGGGTATTAGCAACATTAAATTGGTTTCCGAACATAGCAGGGATTAGATTTTATATTAAAAAGGTATGGCCATTGGTTCTAAAGAGGGTGCCACAGGCTAAATTATATGTAGGCGGCCGTGGGGCTTCCTCGGATTTTACAAAAGAGTTGGCTAGAGTAAAAGGGGTAATTTTTGTAGGAGAGGTGGAGAATTCGGAGAAATATTTAAATGAAGCCTGTGGTGTTTTAAATGTGGTAAGAGGAGGTAGTGGTGTGAAGGTTAAGATTCTAAGGAGTATTTATGAACTAAAGCCAATAGTCGCCAATTATGAAGCAGTTAAAGGAATCCCAGAGGGAATGCTTAAGGAGCTAGACTGGGGGGATACTCCTGAGGGACTTGCAAAAATTACAATAAAAATACTGACTAACAAAGCCTATAGACAGTCAGTAGCAAATAAATACAAAGAGTTGCGGGAAAGGTATTTGTTTGAAGAAAACTTAGATAAGTATTTTGCAAAGTTATTTTCTAGTCTAGTTAAATAGCAACATAAATGGCAAAAGATACGGCAGCCAGTTTTGAAAAGCTTAAGCTACTTTTAGAGGATCTCTACATTTACGATCAAGCTGCTTGGACAGCATATGAAGATGTAGAGCTTCTTTATACAAATGTTATTCGTCGTAATACAGAAAAGCTTGTTGAGATAGTAAATAAGTATGGTTTTATAAGTCCTAAAGTTTATGGCAAAAGAGCATCGCATATGTTTTATGTACTAATTTTGCATGCCGATATAAATAAAGGGTTGCAAAAGGAGTATTTAAAATGGCTAAAAGCTGACAATTTTCAGGATCCACGAGTAGGCGGGTTGGATGTTCATAATTTAGAGCAAAGAATTAAGGAGTTTGATCCCTCCGAATTGATCTTCAGGGAACTCTTACATAGGCAAGCAGTTTTATATGGTCTATTTGGAAATATATCAAGGGTACCCAACGTACCCTTTAGCGTAAGTGTTTCAACTAATTTATTCGGCAATTTTGCTTATAAATATAGCAACCAAGCTAGAGAAGTTTATATTAATCGTAGTCTTTTTTTAAAGGCGGTCAACGAAAAGCCAAAAGAGGAGCTTACTATTGTTTTGCAAAATCAAGATAATGTTGTCGTAGTAAGTGATTGGTTGCGAAGAGAGAAATATGCATTCAAGTACAACTACATGTTGGGGGGAAAAATTTTAGAAGAATTAGGATTAGGTGCAGATGCTATTATAATGGATACTACCGACCATAAGTTCAAAGGGATTTCTCTTTTATTAGGAGATTGTTATGGTATATTTT
>JALVLD010000096.1 GCA_027033525.1 Candidatus Dojkabacteria bacterium | reverse complement strand
TGCAAGATTCGTGATAAGCGTTTTTTTTCTTGCAAACAGCTATTATAGGTGATGTATATGAAATGACACTTGATCATTAATATGATTATATAGACTCCTGGGTTGATCGGCAATAGTTTTTAGTTTTTAGACAGCCATATTAAGCACAGGTGCATATGTATTAAGTCTCAGTCTATACACCCAGACCTGTGAAGCCAATAGAATAGTATATGGTTAATAAAGTTTTTGCTAAGAATTTGCGCTTATTGCGAACTAAGTTTAATTTAACCCAAAAACAATTAGCCGAGAAAGTTGGCGTTTCGTGGGAGATGATTAGTAGGTACGAGAATGCAAAAACAATGCCAGATTGGGTTACATTTGTGCGTATTGCTAGAGCTTTGCACGTAGAGCCAGCAGCATTGTTGAATTCTGAACTCATGTTGTCTGATGTTCAGAGAGCCAATGTAAATAGCATGCGGTTGCCATTAATTGTGTCTTTAAAGGGTGTACAAACATGCAGCGATTTGCGTGATTTGGTAATTAAAACTAATGCATATTATTTGTCCTTCGGCAGCTTAGCAACTGTAAACCTAGATAGTTTTGTTTTAGTCATTGAAGGGGAAAATACATTACTCCCCAAAATGTTTATGTCTGTGGCTTCCTATCCAATGTATTTAGTCTTTGTGTTTTTAAAGCAAGTCGACACTATAGATAAAGACGCAGTATACTTAGTAGTAACAAGTGGGAAGCCCGTAATAGCTAAAGGCAGAAACATTCTTAATACTGCAAAAATTTGTGCTAGACTAGAGCGATTGGTAGTAGACCTAGCTTAACTTTTGCAGAGGAGTTTATTTTCTTTGTTAATTAGGTATAATGTATTAATAGGTATTTGAAATAAATTAATTTGTGAGTAACAGTATGTCGAATGTGAAATTGCCGCCGCATATGGGGTTAGAGTTTGGTAATCATGCAATCAAATTGGCTTATGTTGAGGCGCAGGGGCAGAATTTTGTGCTTAAATCCCTGGTCGCTCGCGAAATTGGGAAAATTGGGATGTTGCAATATGTACAAAAGCAACAAGATAGAATCGCTGGGATCATAAAAGAGATGGTTGCAGAGGCACATGTCCCTACTAGATACGTGGCTATGGCGATTCCAGAGTCATCTGTGTTTAGTCAGATATTAACTGTTCCTAATGTTAAAGAGGACGAACTTACAGAAGCGGTCTATTGGCAATTAAAACCATTATTACCCCGGCCGATTGAAGAGTTTACAAAGGACTATATTTTAATTGAACATGATCATGAAACTGGTAAGCGTAAGGTCCTGGTGATAGCCGCTCCATTAAATTTGATTAATTCTTATCGGGAGGTCTTGCATAAAGCGGGGCTTACCCCTGTGGCTGTTGAAACAGAAATTTTAGCCAATGTGCGTGCGATCCAGTTTAATTATAAGGTCGGTGGTGGCATTATTATGGATTTTGGGTCGGCAAGTACGGATATAGGTATTTTCATAAACGGGAAATTAGTGTTTTCTCAAAGTATTGCGACTGGTTCAGATCTCTTAACAAAAGCCATTTTAAGAAATTATAAGGTTACATATGCGCAAGCAGAGCAGTATAAGCGTTTATATGGTTTAGATAGAACTAAAATGCAAGGGAAGATTTATAAGGTGCTTGTAAGAATAATGGAGGGTTTAACTGCAGCAATACTTAGGTCGTTAGAATTTAGTAGTCATGATTTAACGCAGGATATACCTCAGAATTTATATTTGGCAGGTCAAGGTTCATTATTGCCTGGACTAAAAGAATATTTGTTAGAGACCTTGCATTTAGAATCCGTTCAGATAGTTAATCCTTTTTTGCGTTTGTCTGTTCCCTCTGCGTTAGCCAAGTATAAGACTCAGTTGCATCCTGAATTTAGTATAAGTATTGGTTTAAGTTTAAAGCGTGATTAATGGGGATAAATCTATTGCCGCATGCTGAGGAATATGTACAGGAAGATGTAAAGAAGGAGGTCGCCGCCTATGTTGTTGCTGGGATATGGTTCGCTGTCGTTGTGCTACTAACCTCTGGGCTTTTCATGTATAAAGCATTAGTGCAAAAAAAACTAGATGATGTGATTGCTAAGCGTACAAAGATTACAAATGATTTAGAGAATATTTCGCCGGTCGTCGATACTTTTTATAATATTGCATACAAGAGCATGGTGTTAGAATATGTTAATAGGAAAAAATACAAGCCGTCAGTTATAAAGCAGTATATTCAAGAGCGTGTGAGAGGGTTCGGGCGCGTTACGAGCTATTATATTAATGCAGAAGGAGAGATTAAGATATGGATAGATGCACAAGATTATGTCAAGGCTGTGCATGTGTGGCATTCTTTGTTGCAAAATAGAAATATCATTGAAGAGTTGTCGCTTAATGCATTTAGTACAGACAAGAATGGTGCAGTGAATTTTGTATTGAAAGGCAAGTTGAATTTATCTAAACTTTATGAGTTATATGAAAGCCACCAATAGTAAAGCGAAGGAATTGAGCGTTCGTTTTGTACAGGATTTAATCGTGCCTATATTAATGATTGTTGTAAGTTTTATCCTCATATTTGCGGTATTTATTCCTGTACAGAGAGATATAGCGAATATTAAAAAGGAATACGTTAAAGTTAAAATAGATGCAGATCGTTTGCAGCGTAAATATAATGTTATAACTTCGAAATCTCCAGAGGAACTCAAGAGAATTTTGGATGATTTGCGTTTGGTAGTGCCCGATTATATAAATATTGGAGAGTTAGGCAAAGTCGTCAACAGCGTGAGTAATAAGTATGGTTTAAGTGTGAATCGCCTTTCTCTGCAGCAAGAACAGCTAATAGTTGGAACTAAGGATATTAAAAAACAGTCCGGGGTTGCCATAACAGTTAAAACTATTCGAGGGCCTTTTAGGATTTCGGGGGATCGTAATACAATTTTTGATTTTCTAGATTTTTTAGTTACAGGACCCTATGCTATAGAATTCGATGCTGTGCGAGTGTCTGGAGATGAGGAGACCTGGAGTGCAGCCTTTTCTGTATTGTTATATTATTTACCTGCTGTAGAACATATTCCGGCTAGCGCAGGTTTAGTGGTTCCTAATTGGCAACTTGTGAACGAGGTGTCTGACTATTTGGAAAACATTAAGAAACAAACAGATATTTATATTTTAGGTTCGGGACAGTAAAAGTGGTGGTTGAATCTCTTAGGGGAGGTACCGGAGCAGTTGAAAGGCCCGCCTGGAGGGTGAGTGTTAGTATTATGCGAATCGGAGATTCGATTGACTTCGGGCTTGACTTTTTGTACACTAAAACAACTAAGTTAATGCACGTTGGCCATGCAAAAGAACATTAAGTTTTTGTTTGTTTTGCCGGGTATATTTTTATTTTTAGTATATGGAAGTGTTTTTTCCATCGTTAGGGCTGCAGATGATAATTTGGTTCAGACTGTATATAAGTCGGGTGATAGTGCCGCCGCAGCCGCTGCAGAGGACGCTGACCCTAATAATCTGAATGCAAGTACCAGACAATCGACTTCTGGTTTTGTGTTAGCAGATATGCTTGTTGATGGAGTTGAAGGTTTGAATCCAGATTATCAGTCTTTTAATAATCCATATGGGCCAGTGCCATATGCAATGGCTCGAGGACTGTTGGGGTTAACACAAGATGCTACTTATTATGCTTTTATGTCTCCAGATTTTATACCTTATGGTGAGGTTTATGCGTCATTGTTTTCTCCAAAAGAATTACTATATGACGGAGGCACTGCCGTATATGCTGCCATGTTTCCAGATAAGGCTGCAAGTGAGAATTCGTTTTCTATCTTAAGCAAAATGACATTGTTGGTAAGACTATGGTTATTTATGATTGGAGTCGCTACCGTGGTTTTGGTTGTCATCCTAGTAGTTGCTGGTTTTATGATAATGTTCAGACAAAAGGTGCAGGGGCAGACTTGGGTTACACTGGGAATGGCACTACAGGGAGTGATTTTGGGTTTTATTGGTGCAGTCGCAAGCTTTGCTATAGGCGGATTTTTCTTTAATTTCTCAAAAATATTAGTGTATTTTACGGCTAATTTTTTTGAAGGGCTTTATACGGAAGTTGTAGAGCAAGACGCAAAATCGAATGATGGCGATAAGAATGTCGTAACTCTTCAAGAGCTTAAAATAATTAGTCCTGCAGAACCTGCTTCATTGATTATGGGTTTTTTTACTACACCAGGCGGTAAAGATTTAAGAAAAGCATTAGGGGAAAAATTAAAAGAGGAGTTCGGCAATGCTAAAGATCAGGCCAAGGAAGAGGTTCCTCCTGTGAAAGATTGTGGTCTTTTCCACGCTAAATGTATATGGAATGGTGTGAAAAGAGGGGCTAGTGCTGTTGGACATTTCTTTAGGCATGCTTGGGATATTAAGGGTAAGTTGGGGAATTTGTTGTTAGGTAGTTTAGTTGGTATCATAATTAAGCTCGCTATAGGGGTAGCTGCATTTTATGTTGGCTTTAGAATATTTTTCAAATTAATTTCAGTTTACGTGAATATGCTTATGAATATAGTGCTCGCTCCATTAATTTTCGTTGTTGGTAGTTTGCCCGGCAATTCGGGGCAAATAAAGCAGTGGTTTAAGAAGATGTTTATGTATTCTTTAGTGCCGCCCACAATGTTCTTTTTGGTGAATTTTGCATATTTTTTGGGAGTATATGACATTGCTAAACATACAGGGTATACAGGGATGGCTGCCATTTCTGGAGGAGCTTTCGACGGTGGGGCGAGTGCCGGTATCATTAATATCTTTGGTTATGGACGGTTGGCATCATTCTTCATTTTATTCTTAGCTCCTAGGGCAGAAGATTTCTTATCAGAGAATTTTGGATTTAAAAAGAGTGCCGCAGTAGAAGGCGCTTCTGCAGATTTAACCAAGTCTCTTGGTAAATTTATCCCAGGGATGGGATAAATTAGAAGCATATAACATAAAACTGAAGTAAATGCCGTCAGCAGCGGAGTCACCTGACTCATATACATTATTAGGGGCATTATTCAGCGCTTTTGTCGATAGTAATGATCCTGGCTCAGGAGCAGGTTATGCTCCTAATACTCCTGTGCCATGGAATAATCCCATTGGGGAAGCTGGAACTGCTGTAGCGAATTTTTTAACAGAAGCTGCGCATTATGAGCTTATCAAAAATCCTATCGAAATTGCCAAACAACAAATTAATGCTAAAGCAATTAATCCATTACCTGCTAAATTGCAAAAATTTGGATATGTAGATGAAGTAACAATAACTAGTAAGCGTTTCGGCGAAGTAAAGGTCGGAGGCAGTAGGGGAGCAGGTGCTATAAAGGTCGATCTTTGGACTGCTTCTAAGGGAGCAAGTGCTCTTACTCAAATAGAGGGGATATTAAAGGGGAGAACTAAGGCAAAAATTATTAAGGGGGCTGCACCTGTGTTATCCTGGATGGTCGGAAGTTCTAGAGTGGCCCGAAGTGGCGCAGCAGCATTAATTGCACAAAGGACTATTAAACGTCTAGATATTGTTGGATTTGTCGCAAAAACAAGTGCATTCGTGCGTAGAGCATCTGGCAAAGGCAAGGCTATAACGCAAACTGAAGAGGATAATTTTTTAGCAAAAGGGGTAGCCTTACACATTGAGGCCGCTTTACGCAATGCGGGTTTAAGTAGGCAGTTAGCTATTAAGTTAT
Organism: Candidatus Dojkabacteria bacterium; assembly: GCA_027033525.1. GTDB lineage: Bacteria > Patescibacteriota > Dojkabacteria > JALVLD01. Next base: position 7,047 of record JALVLD010000096.1, on the reverse strand, counting down.
CAAGGAATAAAGCGCTAGAAAGGGAATTCCTTCAGTTAGTTCATGCAGGGAAAATTAAATTGGATGATCCTCGCAGTTTCCGCGTTTATGTAAGATGGACACTGAGACGAGTCAGTAGACAGCTAAATTTAACAGACGCGGAAAGGGCACGAATTCGTCAAGTTACAGGGGAACGTTCGTTTCGAAATTTTGTGCAAAGGGGTAGGCGTGCCGCTAGGGCTTTTAAGAATGATAAAGACGCCGCAAAGTTTGCTGCACGTTCGATAGGAGCGTTGGGGGTAGTAGATCCACGCTACTCTAAATTGGCTGAATATGTAGACCGTATAGAGCCTAGAACTAAGTCTGAGGAGTTCTTCGCGGATGCTGCTGCATTTTATCTAAGGTTTCAGGCCTTTAGGGCAGAATTCGGGACTACAGCATCGATAGCGGGGCTGGCCACTGGAGAGATTTTTAAAACCTTCGCTAAGTTGGGCGCTAGTGATACAAGTGTTAAATGGGAGCTATTAGGTAGCAAGCTGGCCGGGGCACGTGGTGAGTATGCAGAATTTGTTAGGCATTATTTAGGGGATGATTTTAACCCTAAAACTTTTATGGGTAAATTGTTTCCTACTACGTACATGCCCGGAAGTTTAGGGTTTTATGTGCCTCAGGAAGCTAGTAGATTTCGCAAGGCAATGTTTTGGGCATATAGACTACATCCATGGAAATTATTAACCGGGGCGATAGATGGGAGCTTATTTTTAGATTTGTGGTTATATGGTTCAAGAGGAGGTACCTTAGAGTATGATAAGCTACCTTGGTATGCACGTGCGTCTTTAAAAGTATTAAATAGCAAACCATTCAGGATTTGGAATAAAGGGTTTACAGTTTTAAAGGCTATGCGTGATTTGCCTACTGTTATAGCGACGTCTCCGGAACGTCTAGGGTATTGGGTTGGTGCCAAGATTTTTAAGAAGGCAAAAGGAGCGTTAAAGTGAGCTGGGGGGACATTGGAGAGTCTTTCAATGAACACAAGGGTGGGGAGGTGGCTTAAGGCATCATTCGCGAACCAGCTTGCATTCTTATCAGATGTAATCCTACCTGGTTTGGGGAGGGCGTTTTCGCTTTTAAGAAAGGTCCCAGTATTAGGCCACATGATAGATACGGCCATTTTAGAGCTGATAAAACTCTTGCGTATATTGGCATGGATGGCAGGTTTATTTTTTATGGTTTTAGTATTTTCAAGTTTTATGCTATTAGGGAGTTTTGTAGGTGGCATTTTGGGGATGGTGTCTTCTTCTAGAGATGATGCGACTGGTGCAACTGGTGTATATGCTTCTGTACCAGATAGTACAAGTTTGCTTTACGATACAGAAGAATTGCCTTTGGATTGTGGGGACTTGTATTATGATGAGGCAATCCATGAGCCTATGGATAGTAAATACACTTTAGATCCTGATGATGGCGGGTATTCCGAATGTTTTGTAAGAAAAGGCTATGTATCTCAGGGCCCATTTGGACAGACAACACATGCTTATTGTTGTGAACAGGAAGTTGCTAACAAACGTAAGGGCTTTTTACAAGAGTGTCAGCGTTGTCGTTTGGACTGTGAAGGTAGCTGTGATGGATGTCCTGTCACTGATCAATATGCTATTGACGTAAGTAATGATAAGAAGGATGGCAAATTTGATATGGAAATATATGCACCGGTGGATGGTAGGGTCCTTAGGTGTGAGACAGAAACAGTTCATTTTGATGATTTAGGAGATGTTAAAAATGGACAGTTATTGATTTTGCAGGATTTGAAAACGGGCTACCTATATTATTTTATTCATACAGTATGTGCTCCTTATGTATATCCTGGCTTAGTGGTTTCTAAGGGGACTATGATAGCAAGAACCGCTACTTTTAATGACATACCCATATACGTTCAAGAGAGCCCATATTGGGGAGGAGCACATGTGCATTTTTTTGTTAAAGCCCCTACCGGTAAATATATTTATACAGGAGACTGGTTCAAGGAGAAATGTGGGGAATATATAACATTGCCTACTTATGTTAATAAACAATTTGATTCATCTTATTGTAATAAACTCGGTGGGGGTTGTGTAAATTATTAGAACCGATTTATGTTTAAGAAATACTATAAATTCGCTTTTTTTATAATTATCAGTGTCTTACTGTTTCTTGTCACTCGAATATTGTGGATTAAGTTTTTTTATTTTAAGTTTGGTGCATTACCTGTGCCATTTTTTTGGGAGTCTGATAAGATGGACGCAAGGTATATTAGAAGTGCATTTATTTCTGTGAAACCTGATGAAAACTTGAAATATAGAAAATGTAGAGTTTACTTAGCTGAGCGAGAGGTTCTAGGGTTAGAGAGCTTACGGAATGCTTTAGGGAAAATAGGGATTACGCCGTCGCTGAATAGGATGTATAGCGCAGGTAGGATTTATAAATTCAGCTCACCTTCCCTTGAAGGCATTTTGTATGTCTATAAAAATGGTAGGTTTGTAGATATACTGTTAGCGCGTGGGAATAGAGATGATTTTATGAATAAATTAAGGCGATCTCTAGGATCGCAAGTTAAGTTTGTTAAGAATTCTAAAAATAATTCGAATATTCCTTTGATAGATCCAGGAATGACATTTAGGATAGATAGAGGCATGTCTCAGATGATAAGGGTTAAATTGACGATCTATAAAGTTTTAGATTCTACTTTATATAAGTGTTTAGACCTAGAAGAAGCGATAATAGGGGCAAGGTCGGGGAAGATCTCGTATGGACAGTTTGTCCAGCTAACAAAAATATCGTTAAAAAGTTCTAATATCCCTGCTTTAGAGGGGGGAGTAAACGTAGTAACTGATAATACGTATCCTTCTCCTTTTGTCTTAGAAACAGTGAGAAAGGTGCTATTAGTTGTGCCTGTTGACGAAACAGGGCATAAGGTTTATTTGCTTCCAGCCTATATTTTACTTTTCAAGTCTGAGGGTACAGTAGAATCCCGTGTCGGTAATGCTTATATTGCTCGTGAAGGGCGTGTTGTGTTGCCAGCTATTGTTCCTGACTGGTACAATAAATAAAATGCAAGCTCCAAAAATTATAAAAAAGTTTCAATTTGTTGCCGTTTTAACGATATTATTTGTGTTTATTTATATTTCACCTGTTTTTGCAAAAACTTACTGTCAGACAACAGCCCCTTATCAAAATTTGTATTTGATACCACTTAAATCTGTGTATAAGACTCCAATATATCCTTTGGCAGAAAGAAAAATAGCGGATGAAATTTTGTATGAGAGTGTTTATATACGCCAATTTAATGGACCTCTTGTGAATGTTGTTATTACGGATGATTTATATTTTTTAACATGTAAGGATTTTGATATTGTTTTGCCTAGTTTGCTTATTAACAAGAAAACACCAGGCATGTTGGTATTATATTCCAAGTGGAATGATCAGCTTGTGCAAAAACTCGTAGATGCCTATCATTTCCAAAGTATTGTGTTAGTTAAATTGCAAATAGAAGGTGGCAAGATATATTTAAATGGTCAGGTTGAATGTAAGAATCTTTGCAAAAATATTAATTTGCCTAAAAATTGGTTAGAGGCAAGAGGTTATGATTTTGAATTTACAGACGTGGCGTACCCAGCACAAATAAAGCAGTTAGAAGAACTGCAGGTGCTGGTTAAAATTAAGAATATTTCTAAGTTGCCATACCCGCCTTACAAATATGTACCATTGCAACTCATAAAATTACAAGGGAATAATATTTATGATGCGAGCTGGAAGTCGCCTACAGTAGTAGGCAATATTAATGGTGATTCATATTGGGAGCCTGATACAGTTGTAGAATATAAGTTCACATTAGGTAAATTCCTTTTGCCTGGAAAATATAAGGCAGTATTTGGATTAAGGCTCGGGAGTTTTCCTGTTAAAAAGGAACATAAATTTGTCGTTAATTTCGAGGTAAAAGATAAAGGGCTAAAGTTGGGGGAAATAAGACCCAGACAAGGGGACATAGCGAATGTTAGAAAAGAGCCAGGCTTGCGGGCAAAGGTTTTGTTTAGATTGGAACGTGGTGATATTGTAATTTGGCATAAACAGGAAGGAGCGTGGGTTTACATTGAGACAAAAGAAGGTAAAAAAGGGTGGGTTTATCGTCCTTTTGTGTGGCCCATATAATAAAAAATCTTCAAGTATAATACAAGATGCTAGATTTATCTATTTTAAACGAGCAGCAGCGTTTGGCCGTAGAAACTGTTGATAAGCCGTTACTTTTGCTAGCCGGTGCTGGTTCTGGTAAGACACGTGTAATTACGTACAAAATTGCTTATTTAGTAGAGAGTAATATTTTTAGGCCTGAAAATATCCTGGCACTTACCTTTACGAAAAAGGCTGCAAATGAAATGAAGGAGCGAGTTAGTGCGCTTTTGGCAGCTACAGGAAAAGATACTGCAGGCATGTTTGTCGGGACCTTCCATGCATTTGGTGCTTTTTTGCTGCGCAAATATGGTAGTTATGTTGGATTAGATAAGCATTTCTCTATATACGATGCCGAGGATCAGCAAGCATTAATAAAGGCAATTATAAAGGAAGGTGTTGTTTCGTCTACTGTAAAGCCTAAGGCTATATTGGCTAAGATAACTGGGGCAAAATTGCAAGGAATTTCGCCGGAGGATTATTTTAAAAATTCTTATGGAGATTATTTTGATGAGATGGTTTCTAAAGTATATAAAGAATATGTCAGGCGGCTTAAGAGTCTAAATGCCGTAGATTTTACAGATTTGCTAAGCTTGCTTCTTCAGCTTTTTAAGCAACATCCTCAGATTCTAGAATCTGTGAGAGAGAAATATAAGTATGTGTTAGTAGATGAGTATCAGGATACTAATAATTTGCAATATGATATTGTGTATTACATTGCAAATAGGCATAGAAATATTTGTGTCGTAGGAGACGAAGATCAATCGATTTATTCATGGCGCGGTGCTACAATAGAGAACATTTCTCGTTTTATTAGAGATTTCCCTGAGCATAAATTAGTAAAGTTAGAGCGTAATTATCGTTCTACCCAAATAATTCTAGAGGCGGCCAACAGTGTAATTGAGAAAAATCCTAATAGAATAGATAAGCGTTTGTGGACGGATGTGACAGAAGGGGCGCCGATAAAGGTCGTGTCTACTTCTTCCCCTGAGATGGAAGCAATGTATGTGTTAAGAGAGTTGGAGCAGTACAAAGATAATTTGGATAATGTGGCCGTTTTGTATAGGGTTAATGCCATGTCAAGAATTTTTGAGGAAACATTTGTAAGGTTTGGAGTACCATATAGATTGGTTGGTGGAGTAGGGTTTTATCAACGAATGGAGATTAAAGATATTTTAGCGTACTTAAAATATATTAATAATTCTAAGGATGAAGTGAGCTTGTTGCGCATTATTAATACTCCTTCCCGTAAGATAGGAGCTAAGACTATAGAAAAGTTTAGAGAATTTGCCAAGGATGCAAAGTTAGGCTTGGGCGACTTTATTTGGTATATAAGCATGGTTACCTATGACCCGTTGCAGGCCCAAATGTTTTTAAGTTCAGATTATGTTAGTTTTTTGCAAGAATTATTAAATAATAAAATTTTAGCAAAGTATGCTGATACTTTTGCTAAATTTGGCAAGATAATCCTAAGTAGTTTTGAGCTAGAAATACAAGAATTGATAAAGAAGCTATTAGATGAGGTGGGATATAGTGGATGGATTAAAAAAATCGCCAGTACTAAAGAAGAGTTAGAGTCACGAATGGCTAACATAAATGAGTTTTTGAATGTAGCTAAGCGAAATGCGTATAGGGGTAGGGCCGGATTACAAGCTTTTTTAGAGGATATAGCTTTGATGGAAGAGGCGGCGTTAGATGAAGCAAAGGAAAATGTGCCTCGGGTTAATTTAATGACAGTGCATGCTGCCAAAGGATTGGAGTTTGATGTTGTGTTTATCGTAGGTGCAGAAGAAGGCCTTTTCCCTCATGCTCGTTCTATGGATGATCCTGTAGCTATGCAAGAGGAACGTAGGCTGTTTTATGTAGCAATAACTCGTGCTAAGAAGGCGTTGTATATAACATATTCACAATTTCGCAATTCAGCACCTACTATGCAAAGTAATTATATAGATGACATTCCTCAGCATTTAATAGAGTGGGAAGAAATCGTGTAGTTGACAAAAAATCTAGCTCTTTTTATACTATAACGCGGTCCGAATGGGCCTTAAGGTAATATAGATATGTGTGAACCTTCGGTGGTTTGAGAGTTTGATCATAGCAATTTTGGTACTACAGTTTTTTATTATTAGATCTCATATTCGTACTGTCGAGGCGTACAGTCCTTCTGTAAATTATGGAGTTTGGCAATTCCAAGATGGTTTGGTGAAGCTTAATACTGATTTTATGATTGCGTCTGACAATAAAGATGCTCTTGCAATTAATTTGCCATTTGTGGTCTATGTCCATTATAAAGGGAAGACCTACCCTGCTTTGTCATATTATTCTGATGTTAATGCATTTTTAAGAAAGCAGCTAGGGTTAGATAAAAGCTTTTTTGTTAATCCAGTAAATGCGAAATTGAGACCGGGGAGTGATGTTTATCTACATAAGCGTACTTATGAGGTTCGGATAGAATATGAAACTGTTCCGTATCATAGGATCGTGAAAGCTGATCCCTCTTTGCCACTAGATACGCGTAAATTGGTAAGGGCCGGGCACAGGGGGCGTGTTAAATTAATAAAACAGGTTACTTTAATAGATGGTGTTCACGTAGGTACGAAGGTTATTGATAGAATTGTAGAGGTTCCGCCTGTAGATGAAGTAATAGCCTTGGGGACCAAAAAAGTGTGTAAAACTGCCTATTTAGATGGTAAGGAGATAAGGTACTGGAAAAAGTTGCATGTGTGGGCAACTTCTTATGACCATACGTGTTATGGCTGCTCTCATTGGACAGCTACAGGAAAGTATTTAACAAACGGTATTATTGCTGTAGATCCAAGGGTGATTGATATGCACACCACAGTGTATGTGCCTGGATATGGTTTTGGG
>JALVLD010000095.1 GCA_027033525.1 Candidatus Dojkabacteria bacterium | reverse complement strand
TGCGAGCTCATCATCAGATAAAGGTGTTTCTGTTTTAGGATAAAATACCCAAGTGCGATTAGTTTGTGGCATATTTTTTGGCATATGTTAAGATTTTAACACAAAAAATAAACCTCAAAGTCATCTAAGGCAAAACAAGACTACCTCATACTCTATTTTATTTTTTTATACGTAAAACAAAACTCTTTGCAAACATAACCTTTCAAGCTTATGCTATTTTGCCTTACACCAGATTCACTTTCTACAAAGATTTTAATAATTAAATTCCCTAAAATTCTAAAGTGTACCTTGAATATGAGCCACAAATTTAAAAAATAGCAAACATTCCTAGAAATTCTACAAATATCTAACCAAGCTCCCATAAGAAGCTAATTTACAAACTTATTAAACTGAAAATGCTATAATCTTCCATGCTAGGGGTTGTTCTTGCAGTAGTTGCTCTTATTGCCTGGGGGACTGCTGATATTTTTGGGGGAATTGTGGCAAGAAAGACGAATGGTTATTCTGTGGCGGTATTTATTTTTTTAATTAATGCAATTGTTGCCACGTTAATTGTTCCTTTCATGCATCCACAATTACAAGCAATTCCACAATCCCACTTGGTAACTTTAGTACTCCTATCAATAATAGGGATACTCCCATTTATGATGTTATACGAATCACTTAATAAGGGAAATGCCTCTGTTAATGGAACTATTGCAGCTTCTTATGGTGTGGTAAGTATTTTAATAGCCGCATTATTCTTACATACTAAACTCAATAGCATAACAGCTTTTTTAATCTTCCTTGTTTTCGCTGGCATTATCCTTGTATCCATTAATTTTCAAAGCATTTCATTGCAAACAATATTAAAAGACAAAGGCGTACCATACTCAATTATGGCATGCTTACTATGGGGAGTTTATTATGCCTTTATTAAAGTGCCAATCTCTTCTGTAGGCTGGTTTATCCCAGCATACACCACGTGGTTAGCATTCCCTATAGGAATACTATTCTTGAAACTTAAAAAAATACCTCTTAAGGCTCCTTCCACAATTAAACTAAAAACTTTCCAACTATTAAATGCACTTCTAATCATGCTTGGAATTTTTGCCTTTAATTATGCCGTTGCCCTTGCCCCTATTCCTATAGTAGTAGGGATATCCTCAGGATATCCTTTGTTATTTGTAGTACTTGCCTCATTAATATTTAAAGATAAATTGGACACTCAACAAAAAATAGGCTTAATAATCGGGCTCATTGGAATTGTTGGGTTAGGAATTGTAGGCTAAATCCCTAAATCTCCCTTAACTCTTCTTTTGACCAAACAAATTGTAAGTATGGACAAAACAATGCTATCGAATATAAATCTTGCAATAATTCTGTATACTTCCTGCTCCGGTAACTTATCTAGGTTGAACATGCCATCTATCCAAGCAATTAGTATAAGACCTACTGCTAACATAATTGTAATTAACCATCCTTCCCACGAAATTGGAGTGATTCCCCAGCCATATTTTTTGGACTTAAACCAAAATTTTGCCATATCTAATTATAACACCACGGCCTCTTCACTTATTTTTCTTTAACTGCAAAAAATTAAAAGTTAAAAAGTAATTTACTTTATACAAGACTATACCGATTTTTACTGCAAAATCCTTAAGTATTTTTTGTAAAGCACTAGGTAGGTACTCAAATGCTAATGTCAACAATACAATAGAAAATGAAATTAAAAACTTTGTTGTATCTTCTAGCTCTATACCAAATAATACATCTGCTAAAAGCTCTATTGCTATAACTAAAAGTAAAATATACCCAGCTAAGCCTAATAACGGATGTTTTTCTATTATATTTATTAAATATCCTGCAAAGAGCCTAATTATTAAAATGCCTATAACAACGCCAGCTAAAATCCATGTAAATTTAGAACTTAATGCCACGACTGCAACAACATTGTCTAAACTAAAGATTAAATCTGCCATCTCGATGGCTAATACTGATTGCCAAAAACTAGCCTGCTTAACCCTTTTAAGTAGACCTAAGCGCTCTTCTACCTCTGCTACGTCATCTTCAACCTCTTCAACTAATTCCATATGCTCTGCTGCCATTTGCCCCATACTCTCAAATGCCAAATGGATTAAATATAAAGCCCCAAGAATTTTTAAGACTGGATACTCTATAATAAAACTCGCTAAAAGAAGCATGATTGCTCTACCAACATATGCACCTAACAACCCAACTTCCATTGCTGCATGTTGCTGATGCTTAAATATTTTTTGCAAAAAAGGCTTTAAAAAATTTAAAGCTTTTGGTACTGGAATAGGCTTATCTTTAGGCAACTTACTAGCCATTGAGGCTAAAACAATTGCATTATCAATTGAAAGCACACTTTCTAAAAAAATTACTTGGATAACTAAGAAAGCGAAATTAAGCATACTGATATTATACTACGTAATTTTTACTCACCACGCGTTTGTTCTATAATACTACACATAACTTAACATACTTCTATATGAGTAAACTTCAACCACTTCAACATGTAGCAATAATCCCGGATGGTAATAGACGATGGGCAAAAGCTCGAGGATTACCCACTATTGAAGGCCATAGACAAGGCGCTAAACGGGCTCTTGAACTACTAAAAGCCGCACGTAAATTTAACATCAAATACCTAACCTTGTGGGGGCTTTCTACAGAAAATTGGATAAAACGCTCACCACATGAAGTTAAATATTTAATCTCTCTTTTTTCGCACCAACTAAAACAATATCAAAAAGAACTTGTTAAGCACGAAATTCGCTTTATTCACATAGGTCGCAAAGACCGACTCCCTAAAAATTTCGTTAACCTTATAAAACGGACAGAAAACATAAGTAAAAATTTTGACAAACGGTATTTAATAATAGGTTTTGATTATGGTGGACAAGACGAAATCGTAAGAGCCTGTCAAAAGATTGCTAAGGATGTTGCAAATGGCAAGCTTGCAATCCCCGACATAACACCTGATTCATTCTATCCTTACACAGATACACCTAATATCCCTCCTGTGGACTTAATTATTAGAACTTCAGGAGAAAAACGTTTAAGCGGCTTATATCCTTTTCAAGGCGTATATGCAGAACTTTATTTTACAGATATTTATTTTCCGGACTTTACGCAAGAAGAATTTGAAAAAGCAATAAAGGATTATTACAACAGGCAAAGAAGATTCGGAGGCAATTAATATCACCGCCAAAACCAGTACTTATATTGCTTGCGCCCATTTTCCCCTACCGTGCGAAATAAAACACAACGGCAATTATCACGTATAACCCAAGCAATTGTACAGATTCGAACCAAGTAACTCTTTTATCAAGAGCTATCTGATTGGCCAATAACACCGATACCAAGACTGAAAAAATCTCGATAGGTAGGAATTCAAGTGTCATAGGGGTATTCATAAAGGCCGATATTAAAACCAAGATAGGGGCAACAAACATCGCTATTTGCAACGCACTTCCTATTGCGATAGATAAGACAAAATCGTGTTTTCCCTTAGATGCCAATGTCACAACCGACAAATGCTCAGCGGCATTACCTATAAACCCTAAAATTATAGCACCTATGAACAAATCCCCCAGATTAAGTGCATGGGCAACCGATTCAATAATCGCCGACACTCTCTCACTCAGTAACACTATTATTGCTATGCTTAACACCATTAACAATGCTGCCTGAGATTTACTTAACAAAGGCCTCTGCTTCGCCTTATCTTCTAAAAACCAATCTTTATGGGTAGCAAAAGAAAATACCAAATATAATATATAAATCCCAAGCAACACTAAGGACACAGCAATGCTAATAGGCTCTGTATATTTTTCCTCATGCAGTATGTATAACACAGATGGAAATAGCAAAAGCAATACACCAGTAAGTAGCATGGTGGTAACAGTATCTGTTTGTTTTATATCCAACTTTAACGATTTCCTCTTTATACTCGCGACAAAAAATGCAAGGCCGACCAACAATACAAGATTACTTAAAATAGACCCTGTCAACGAAGCCTGTGCTAAAAGCACATGGCCATTCTTTATTACAAAAAAGCCTATAATCAACTCTGCTAGATTTCCGAAAGTTGCATTTAAAAAACCACTTACCGCACTAGAATAGTATGCCGCAAGCTCTTCTGTTGCGACTCCTAAAGCGGATGATGCAAAAACTAAAGCTAGAGTAATAAAAACAAATTTTAAAACAGCAAGGTTACTAGGTAAAAATATGGCAACTGCCAACAATACACCTATAGCTAAATTCCCATATCCTGCAGGTAATTTTTTTAAAAACATCTAGGCACTAATAATATTTTAACTATATTACACTTGCTGCCAATAGTTTAACACACGTACTGCCTGATTTCTAGCTTTCTTATCCTTTAATTTAAAGGCTAATTGTTCCATTATTGCAATTGATTTATCATAATCTTTTAAATTTATTGGATAAGGATAACCATCTTTGCCACCATGTGCGTATGTGAATTTTACAGGGTCTTCCCAATCTGCTTTTACACCATAAATTAATTCGCCCATAAGAGCTAAGGCTCTAAATGTTTTAGGGCCTATTCCTTTTTGCAATGCTAAGTCTTTAAAATTGCTCGGCACTCTCTCGTATGTACTTAGAATTATTTTTGCAAAATTCTTAGGCAAAATATCTAGACTGGGAATAATTGGTTCACGTCTTGGAAAAACCTTTTTGTCAAAAATTTTACTATACTCTTTTATTAAGGTTTTAGGATTTTGCAAAAGCTCAATTATTATTTGCCGAGTATTTGAGCTCTGTTTTCCGGTTAAATTAAGTACCATAGGATGTTTTAAAACTCCAATAATTGTATCCGTTGGATTATCTATTAACCTTCCTAATTCTTTATCTTTATTATTCCGTATTACTGAAATCCAATGATATCTACGTGCATACCTATTTGCTGTATTCATACCTTGTTGTATAACAGTCCATTTACCATCTTTAGTAAAAAATATGGAATGATGATAAAGAGTATATCCATCTTGAATAAGCGTATTATCTATTTTTGCAACTAAACGACTTATGTAAGTAAGATTTAATAAATTACTGGACAAATTTAACTTTTCAACTGCATTTGAAATATGATTGGGGGTCTCTAACGCATACTTGCCTTTTCCTCCTGCAGCAAAAATTCCAATATCTTTACCAATAGTATCTAAAGCTTGTTTAATCGCTGCTGTTGTAGTTGTTGTAAGCCCTGATGAATGCCAATCAAATCCTAGTACACTTCCTAAAGCTTGAAACCACAATGGGTCTGCTAAACGCTTTAAAAATTCTTCGCGTCCGAATTCAGAAACAATTATTTCTATTATTTGTAAAGATAATTTAACCATACGAGAAAACAACCACGCCGGTGCTTTTCCCGAATGCATTGGTAATCTAACAGCTCCGCTTCGTTGCATATTACGACTTTAAACTAGTTGAAACCCACCTTATTAACTATAACATGGCTAAGGCTGATATCCCTTGGAGCCTGCAACATGTATGCAACTATATCTGCAATATATTCTTTCTTTGTCATCCATTCTGCAATCCCATAATCAAAACCTGCACGTTTAAAAATTTCTGTGTCCATTCCCGGAGGATATATAGACATGAGTCTAATATTATATTTAGCATACTCTTTGCGCAAACTTTCAGCAAAAGTAAATAATGCAGATTTACTTGCAGCATAAGGTGCAAAATCTGCAGGAAATTCCCAAGTAGCAGCAATAGAATTAATAAAAATAATATCCCCCTGTTTTTGCTTTTTCATTATTGGAGCAACACATTTTGTAAAATACATATACCCTAATGTATTTACTTCAAATAGTCTGGCCAACTGCTCATCTAAATGCTCTTCTAATTCTCCTTCGGCCCAAATCGCAGCGTTATTTATTAAAATATCAATTCGGCCGAACTTTGATAAAACCTCATCTACTGTTTGTTTAACTTCTTGTGGTTTAGATACATCACACATAAAAACTTCTAGGTCTGCTTTAGAATTCTTATTTAACAATTCTTGCTTAATACGATTTAAATTTTCTTCATTCCGTGAAACCAATGCTAGTTTCATGTTTAACTTATTTAGTTTCATGGCTAGAGCTTTTCCCAACCCTGCACTAGCACCTGTTATTAATACAACTTTGTTTTTTAATTTATTCATATTGAACGCAATTAATTCATTTAAATTTACATCCTACTCGCTCTTTTTCTTTAGCAAATATTTTCCATGAGATTAAATACTCCTGTCCTGAAGTATTTTTAATCACACATATTTTATATTTAGCATCATTTTCCCATTTAGTACCGTTCTTAGTACTACGTGTACAAACTAAAAACTTTACCTCAGCATTTCTACTAGGCTCTAATGCCTCTTTACATTTTATTTTGGCCACTTTATTAAGTGACTTAAAGCTAAAATCTTCAATTCGTTTTTTTGCAGAATCTAGTTTGTCAAAAGCAACAAGCCATACTATATAAACACCATCACTAAAAATTACATATACCCTCCCTAAATTTTTACTTTCTGTCCAGAATTTAGACTTTCCCTTCTTGGAACATCCCAATGACTTTATCTCGTTATAAACTTGTTCCCAAACCATACTTAAATCTTTTATCTCTCCATCGACTTGGTATGCCTCCCTTAGAATCCCAGGCACATATACTTTATCTGGAAAGGTAAAATCTACCCCATTTGCAAATTCTAGAGTCAAAACCTTGGGAACACTTGGTTTTGCTAACTCTTGTTTATTCTCTTGTTTTTGTTTTGGTTGCAAAAATTTTTTAAAGGAAAAAACTCCAAAAGCTCCTAAAACAATACCTATTAAAGTAGATACTAAAGCAATATAGGCAAAAACCAACTGCCCAGAAATTAAATGTCGAGGCCGCCTTCCCTTTGATTTCATCCTATAAATATTATAACATGTAGCAATTGCCCCCTACCCTAGACGGCAGTCTTAGCTTTATTAGGCCTAACATATCATATAGTAAACCTCTCATGACATAAAAAAGGAACTCGAATTTTTAGACCGACAAAATTCATTGACACCCCGCCACTATAGTTTATAATAGAAATGTAAGCGATTACAAAATAAAACTATACTAACAACTATGCCTAATGATCAGACTTCCCCAAACATCGGATACGTTACTTTTACAGATACCAACCAAGAACAACCGAAAAACAAAAAATTGTTACCATTAATAATAAAACTTCTTATCCTTTTTTTCATTACAATTGGCATTCTAGGTGCTTATTGTATTGGCCCATTCAAAATATTCAACAACAGCTGCCATCAAGGGACCCAAAAATTTATCACCGATACTAATAATGAAACGCGCTTACCTTCTAACCCTACAGGCCAAAGCAATATTTCTGTAACTTCACCGATTTGTAGCACCGGTGAAGTTTTAACATGGAATGGTTCACGATTTACATGCGTCGACGACAAAGACACCACCTATACCGCAGGGCGCGGTCTAACCCTCGTAAATACTGTATTTAACACGAATACTCCTACTGAAGGGTGCCCTATTTCTCAAGTCCTTACCTGGGACGGAAACAATTTTATATGCACAGATATAACCAGTAACACCTATACTGCAGGCAATGGTCTTATTTTATCTGGTAACACATTCTCTATAAATGCACCAACCTGCAGCGGCACAGACAAACTCCAGTGGAACGGCACTGCATTTGTATGTAGCGCCGATCAAAGTCTTACCTATAATGCCTCCGGAACATTACTGCATCTTACTGGGACCACTTTTAGTATAAAGGAAGGTCAATTAACCGACGGGCGCGTATGCACATATAGTGCGACAGATGGTCTTACTTGCGATACAGATCTCAGCAACCTGGGACAAAGTTATTGGAGTAGAACTGGCAGCACTTTAAGCCCCGCAACAGATGGAGACGATATCGTTTTAAACTCGGACGGGATGATCATTGCTAAAGGCTCTTATAATAATGGCCGTACCCTTCCCACAATAAATGACAACTCTGTATTGATTTGGTACCCCAGAAAAGTAGCTTTTAGAGCTGCAGGCATAAATGCCAGTCAGTGGAACGACAGTGAGATTGGTGAATACACTGCCGCTTTTGGTAAAGACACATTAGCTCAAGCCCCCTACAGTCTAGCATTTGGATCTGGCAGCCAAGTTATTAATGGAGGTATACTCGCCGGGGGGGCTGGAACAACAGCTAACGGCTCTGGTGCAATCGCTATCGGAAATGTAGCACAAGCAACAAACGATTTCACGATTGCCTTAGGCAGCCACCTAACTGTATCGGCTGAGCGGGCCATTACCATTGGAGATAATTCAAGAGCTACAGGAACAAGAAGCATTACAATTGGGACCTTAAGTGCCAGTGACGGCGAACAAGCCGTTGCCATCGGCACCAATACAGTAGCCGCCGCGCTAGGCTCAATTGCAATTGGGGCAAATAGCGACGTAAATCATAATTATGCTATAGCCATTGGCAATTCCGCCGATGCAGAAGCACCAAACACAATTGCATTTGGTGCTTCTGCAGGAGTAGAGTCTAACAATGGCATTGCCATTGGCTCTAATGCAAGTGTAAGACAAGATAGTGATTTCGCAATCGCCCTTGGTAATAGCACCGATGCTGCAGGAACACACGCTATAGCTCTGGGAAATGATGCCTCGGCACCTGCCTTAGAAAGTATTGCCTTTGGACACTCAAGCCAAAGCCAAGCTAACTTGACGATCGCAATTGGTACTAACGCCAATGCATCTGGCCAAAGTAGCATCGCAATAGGCCCTGGTGCCCAAACACATGACGAGCAATCGATCGCTTTTGGGGTAAACGCAGTTACTACAGCTCGTAATGATATTGCGATAGGGCCAGACACAGCGCCTCAATCCCCCTATGGCATTGCCATAGGTTCAAGTGCTGCAATAGACATAAATAGTGATAATGCAATTGCCCTTGGTAACAATACACATGCTGCAGGCCCTCACTCTATCACAATCGGTGACGTATCAGAAGCTACAAATGAATCTAGTATTGCACTTGGACCCTCAAGTCAGAGTCAAGGGGAATACGCCATTGCCATTGGACCTTCAAGTCAGAGTCCCGCCCCCCGAACAATTGCAATTGGCCTTAACGCACAATCAAGTGTTGAAAACGGCGTAGCCTTGGGAAGAAATGCCAAGAATGACACAGAAGATCAAGCTATAGCAATTGGTTTTGAAGCCATAACATCTGCCTTAAACAGCATCGCGGTCGGTACTTCCGCACATACTCACCCAGGTAGCAATGACTCAATAGCATTTGGCTCTAATACAAATGCCACTGCGAGAGATGCCGTTGCAATTGGAGATTATGCCGAAGCTACCAACATAGAAACAATCGCATTAGGGCCATATTCACGCGGATATGGCACCCAATCCGTCGCGATTGGAACTGGCGCCTATGTAGCAAACGACAATGGCATTGCACTTGGGCCTAGTGCTCAAAACGAAGGGGACTCCTCTATTGCCATTGGCGTAGGAGCTTCCACAGCGGCAGTCGATAGCATAGCTCTAGGATCCTCCGCAGGTGCAGGGCCTAATAGTGAGGCTGCCATCGCCATCGGGAAAGACATTGTTGTTGCAAGTCCTAATACCATAGCAATCGGCGCATCCAGCAATGTTGGAAATGATGCAGATAGCAGTATAGCCTTAGGTGCCGATGCTCACGTAGGCAATAATTCTGAAAATGCCATTGCTATTGGACAGGCGTCTGTGTATGATGATTCTACAGACTCAATAGCAATAGGCCATGATGCTTATGTTGACACAGGGGAACGCAATATAGTTATAGGTGCAGACTCAGATATAGACAATGCCTCAGATAATATTCTCCTGGGGCATGATACATTTGTAGAAGGCGACAATAATATAGTAATAGGCAACGAGTTATATGCCGATACGTACGATGTAACACTTATTGGCACAGGGGTCATAGCAGATGGAGACTATATAACAGTATTAGGTTACTACAATGAAACTACTGGAGGTAACCCTGGCTGGAACCCTACCGACCCCTTATTCATAATTGGCAATGGCCAAAATGATAGTTCAAGATCTAATGCACTCATTATTCTCAAAAATGGTAATACAGGTATAGGGGCCGATTCTCCTACACATCTATTTCAAGTTGGAGAAGCAGGCGACGGAACCGATGCAGTAGCTAATGCATGGAATACCTTTTCTGACGCTAGGCTTAAAAAGAATATTCATACAATACCTAACGCACTATCTATTATTACAAAATTAAATGGGGTTTATTTTGACTGGAAAAATACGAATAGGCATGCAATAGGATTTATTGCACAAGAAGTACAGCCTATTGTACCAGAAATCGTAACTAAAGATAGTAACGGACTACTAAGCATTGACTATTCAAAACTTACCCCCATTTTAACGAATGCAATTAAAGAATTAAATGCAAAACTCGACGACACCATAAGTGAGGCCACTACTATAGTAAGTAAGCTTAAAAACATTCCTGCAAACACATTAAATCTGCTTACTACTCATCTTCAATTTACCCAGGAGGCAACAACCTTCTTAAAGCAAGTCATATTTAAAGCAAAGGTATTTTTTAAGGAGCTTGTAACTTTCTCTAAGGCTGTTATCTTTAATGGCATCACCATATTTAATAACACAATCCAGATCACAGCCCCCCACGTTGCAGGATACGCTCTTATACCTGCTGGCACAACTAGCGTAACGATCCATTTCAAACACAGCTATAAATCGACTCCTATGGTTTTTGTAACCCCAGAATCTCCGGTACAATTTAGTATTACCAACAAATCTACAGAAGGGTTTACAATAAAACTAAAAAATATACTTCGTGAAGACATTAAATTCGAATGGCTGATAATTGAAGCACCCCAAGCTCCAATTGTAACTCCTACCCCAGAAACTACCCCAACGCCTCAAACTGAAAGACATTAATCCCACGACACCTAGCAATACATTGGCTTATTGTCCTTGCAATAATTCAGAAGGCACCCAAGGACCAACGTACAAATAGCGAGGAAGACTTCTTCAATAACAAAGGTCTTCCACTAATATATTTTCAAAAAGACTTAGGTAGCATCAACTGTATGAATAATCACATAGTCAAAAGTTGCATCTACATCTATAGCCTTTGGTAAGTGAATAACAAAACTATTATCCTTTTTTTCTACCCAAAATTGAACAAGCCCAGCAGTTGTACTTGTAACTGAAACTATATATTCCCCTTTTTTGTATTCATGCTTTACTTCTAGATTCGTTTGGCCTTTAGGAATTACAACCGTTCCAGCGTTGTTATGGCCTATAGAAAGTTTTTGCACCTCCAACTCATTAGCTTTAACTTTACCTGCTATTTTTGCCTCGCCCTTGACCGTTAATTTCCCGTCTTTATCTACTTGCAACTTATCCGCCACATTGAGCAGTTGAGTTTTAAGTTCTTCCGTACTTATTAAAGTTGCTGCTAACTTGCCCACAAACACATCATCAGTAATTTTTTGAAGCTTCTTTACAAATGGCATGTATTGGGTAGTAGGCTTCGTCTGCCCTGTCTGACTCGTACACTTATTAAGCCTACCGTTAGCTACTTTTTCATTTAACTCTTGAACAGCCTTCACAATTATGGGTATAAGTTTCTCATAATCCATACTCCATAGATCCTTGCTCTCATCTTCAGGTTTATATACTACCTCTGGTATTACCTTATATACTTCTTGAGCTATAAAACCTAATGACTTTGTTCCCTCGGGCTTTACGATCAATTTCCCATGTATAAACTCTGTCGAATGATGTATATATTCTTTAGGGTGTAGTTTCATTAACGTGTCCAGGCCATAAGCTAGTTCTTTCTGGTTGCTTTTTATCCTAGCATCTGAATAAGTTATCCATGCATTGGCTCTGGCGCGGCCACCATTGTTTGGCATATTAGGCAATTCTAGCCTATATCGAGGATCGTCTATCCCAACCCCCACAAACCCCCTTTTGTTTACGTTAAAGATTAAATGATTTTCTGTACTATTCACCGAACACTGTTGACTTAACGTCCCCCCAGAGCCTATCGTACCGCCAGCTGAATTTGTTGTTCCGCCTGGCCCTATTGTACCTCCCGACCCCAATGCACCTCCTGAACCCATTGTGCCCCCCGACCCTAACACCGGACTACCACAAGTTGAATCAAGAGTCCCGTCCTGCTTTAATTTAACTACATAGAAATCGGCAGAACCTGATCCATACGACTCCGTCCAACCTGCCACCAAATATCTTCCGTCACTGGCTTCCATTACTGCGTAAGCAGCATCATAACTACTACCGCCTATTGTTAATGTCCCTCCACTCCCAAAATTACTATCTAAACTCCCATCCTCTCTTAACTTCACTACATACATATCCTCATGCCCTGCCCCATACGAATATGTCCCGCCTACTACTAAATATCTCCCATCGCTCGTCTCTATTACTGACTCAGCCCGTTCATTAGCACTCCCACCTACTGTTAATGTCCCTCCACTTCCAAAATTACTATCTAAACCCCCATCTCCCCTTAACTTCACTACATACATATCCTCATACCCTGCCCCATACGACTCCGTCCAACCTGTCACTAAATACCCCCCATCACTCGTCTCTATTACTGACACAGCCCCATCACTAGCACTCCCACCTACTGTTAATGTCCCTCCACTCCCCAAATTACTGTCTAGACTCCCGTCATCCCTTAACTTCACCACATACATATCACTATCACCCGCCCCATACGACTCCGTCCAACCTACTACTAAATATCCCCCATCGC
>JALVLD010000094.1 GCA_027033525.1 Candidatus Dojkabacteria bacterium | reverse complement strand
CTTTTAGCTATACCCCTATCCTTAATTTTATTTGAACCAGATCTAAGCACCACTGTCATCGTAGGAACAGCAATTATTTCCATGCTCCTTTTGCACGATTCTCAATTCTGGCAAAGGCTAATTGTGTTATTTTTAATTATTTTTGCTCTAATTTTTAGTTTAGGAGTCATAACTACATCTTATAGAGCTAAACGGCTAGATACCTTTTTACACCTTCTAAAAACAGGAGAAGTCCCTGATAAATTTGGTAAGGGATACCAAATTTACAATATCTTAATTGGCATTGGAAGTGGCGGTGTTTGGGGGAAAGGTTTGGGCCAATCGCGTCAAAAGGAAGGCTACTTGTTAGAAATGACCGCCTTTACAGATTCTATAATTGCTGTTATCTTTGAAGAATTAGGATTCTTTTTAAGCATATTTTTCATTGCTTTATACTTTTATTATTATTACCTTCTTACTTCTACTGCTTTAAAAATAAAAAACGAATTCGAAAAATTAGCAATTTGGGGATATGCACACTTACTCTTATTTCAAATGATTATCCATACTGCTGCCAATTTAGCCCTAATTCCATTAACAGGAGTTGTACTACCCTTTATTACTTATGGCGGTACCTCAATGATTATTAACTGGATAATAGTTGCAATAATTACGCACTTTGTAGTAGAAAACAGATCAACGATCCTTACTAGCTAGACTTCCTTCTACCAAATCTCTTTAAAAATTCTTCCTTGCTTAAGACCTTCTTGCCTTTGTTTGGTAATGCAACCTTTATTTTTTGCACATGAATACTCTTTGCTGTCTTTAATTCTACTAAATCCTCCGCTGGATCAGAAACATCCGAGGGTTTAGACGTTTTTTTAGATTTTGTTTTGTTAGAGGCTTGTATTTCTTTGACTTTACTTCCCACCTGCTTTTTTTTACCCTGAGCACTATTTTTTTGCTTTGCTTTTTGAACTTCTTTTACAGTCTTACCTACTTCTTTTTTGACAGTACCCTTAATAGATGACGTAACTTTCCTGCCACTTTTATTTGATTGCTTCTCCCTTATTTTATTTTGTTCTAACACATCAACAATATCAGCATCATCTAAATTTAATAATTCCGCTAGTGTTTTTTCCTGTTCCTTTTGTTTAATATGCTTTCTAATTAATAATAAAAACAGTGTAAAGATAATAGCTAGTATAGCACCAATGATATAAACCAATAAATCCTTATATTCCGTATATAACTCAATTATTCCCTTCTGAAGCCTTTCTTTTAAACCGCTATGTCGATTTGCAACTTGCGGAGTTACGGAAACAACTGACTTATCCTTGTATTCTACGTCGAACGTCACAGGGGTAGGATTAACTATGCCATCGAGCATGGCTAAGAACATAAAAGTATGTTTGCCTGCTTTAAGATGCTCTAATTTAACTACCCATGCACCGGAACTATCTACCTCTATTTGCCGAATTGTTTTTCCGTCTATTATCATTAAAACACTTCCATTTGGAATAGCTGACCCTGAAATAATAACTGGCTCTGGATTTTCGAAAAGTTTCCTCTGCTTAGAATCTATAATAGGCTTACGAGGCACCACTAAAATATCCGTCGATAAGATTTTTAAAACTCCCTGTTTGTTTGTATATTTAAAAACTAAGGTATGTTTTCCAACCGACAAATTAGGTAAGGTAAAAGGGCTTTTTACATTTTTGTATGTTTTGCCATCAATTGATAACTCAATAGGTTCCTTAGAGGGATTCTTAAAAACAACCTTATAACTTGGATTTTCCAAAACGCGTGGTAATACTAATGCAAGTTCTTTACGTAATGCTGCAGCATCTACATTAACCGTTGGAGTAGAATTGTTGGACGTGGTTGCATAAACTACACCCAGGTGCCCCAATCTAGCACTACCTAACACAAATACTAATATAAATGCGAAAATCGTCCTTTGCATTCTACGTGTAGCTTGCATTATTCACTTATACCAAAGACACAAAATTTTAGCAAATTAAACAAAATTGTACGCATAACCTGCTATAAGTGCAGCATTATCCCCTGTGTATTTTAAATGTGGCACATATAAGGCTACTCCATTAGTAGATTGCGCTAACAAGTCCACCAACCGTTGATTAGCAGCAACCCCGCCACCTATTACAACTGTTTTGATCCCCGTGTCATCAATTGCCTTTTTCACCTTATTTACGAGTGCACTCAAAATTGCATATTGAAATGACGCAGCTACATCTGCTTTAAAATATTTAAGCATATAGCCCGGAACCATATGCTTATTTTTTTCAATAAAATATCTAACCGCTGTTTTTAGCCCTGAAAATGAAAAATTATAATCATCACTATCCTTTAAAGGGACAGGGAATTTATATGCAAACTCATCTCCGGTCCTAGCAATTTGCTCAATAACAGGACCACCTGGGTATCCCAATTCTAATACTCTGGCAACTTTGTCAAAGGTTTCCCCTGCGGCATCATCAACAGTTTGCCCTAAAATTTTATACTCCGTAGGACTTGTAAATTTAGCTAAAATTGTATGCCCACCCGACACAATAAGCCCTAGAAATGGGAAATCAGGTTTTACAATAAATTCTGGGTCTACCCAGACTCCCCAAATATGCGCTAACACATGGTTAATTTTAATAAGTGGTTTATTTAAAGCTTTGCTGATCCCTGTTGCATACGCCTCCCCCACAGAAACTGCAGGAGGTAAGCCAATTTTAGCTGCCACAGCAATTGCAGTTACATCATCCAGACTATCCTTTATTTTGACAAAAAATTTATTACCTAAATACTTAAAATTCTTTATATGCTCCCTGGCCGCCAGCTCAGGTACAACACCTCCGAATTTGGCATGTTTTTTAACTTGACTTAGTGTAAGTTCATATATAACATCAGTACCATTTTTAACAAGTGCAATAGACGTTTCATCACAGGTGCTTTCAATGCCAATAATAAGTTTATCTTTCACTCTTTTCTTAGCAAGCATATCGGTATTATACTAAAAACTCCAGTATTCTAATATTTGAGAAAAAAATTTAACTTGTCCATCCTGTGTCTTAAGATTAATTTTAAAACCTTTTTTATCTTCTTTGTTTTTTGCACATGCATTACATAACAATTTACCATCTAAAAAATATCCCTCGTCAAGTAGCACATTACACCTGCTACAGTGCAAATTATTTGAATCTATCAAGAATAACTCATTAAATATGTTAAAAGTGATTGCGAATAACCGCGCATTCGACATTTCTTCTGAAAATCTCTCAAGCATTTTTTTTATTTCTAAATATTTATTGCTACTATATACATCCCAGTGTTCTTCAAGTGCTTTTAACACAAGTCTGAACAATTTAACTCCATACCAATTATTAATGCCGACATATAAAGAACTTATCTTTTCAATAGAAGACAAATAGTAATGATTCCTATAATATAAAACAGCAACTAATTCAACGCCTGCCTTAAGTAAATTCCCTCGTTTACTATTGGGAGAATTAGCATTTTTAGCTACTACACTTATATTCCCTATGTTATTGGTGGCAACATTAACAATAAGATCATTTAAATATGCCTGTACAGTTGTAATTATGCCTTGTGTTTTTAAAATACTTGACATAAATGCTTTCTAAGCTGCAATTTAAAATTATCTAGGCTAAATTGCTTTAAAAGTTTGGTCCTTACATCCTTATTAATTTTTATTTTTGGCTCTTGGCTATACCTTATAAGCAAATTGGCTAAGCCATAGGCTGTACAAGGATGTATCAATAAAGACTTTAGCATACTAGGAGCAAACTCTAAGGTACTAAAATTCCTACAACCTAAATATGGAGTTTGTAAAAGCAGGGCCTCTATTTTATTAAGTCCTAAATCTTCATTATTTAAAACCAAACTTGCATGAGCATATTTAACTAAAGCATTTCGCACTGTCTCTTGTACATAACCTAAAAAAATTAAATTACTAAATCTAAGGGCTTTAATTTTTTGACCATCTACATTATTAACCACAACAACCTTTGGCTTCCCGAATAATTGATATGCTCGTTTATAAAAATACGGGCCAAAACGACCTGTACCTAAAATTAAAGTTGGAACTTTTATTGGCCTGGCTGCATAAGCATCAAGTAAAATATCTATATTTTTATATTTTTCTAACCGTGATACATGTACAAAATAAGGTAAAGTTACATTAAGCTTGCTTGTTAAGTTATTAAAAACATCATCTGAATACTTCAAATTAAATTTTATAGGCGGATATACTACCTCTGCATATATGTTATAAAATGAAAATATTCTTAAAGCTACGTTCTTAGAAATGGCTAAAACCTTACTAGTATTATCCTGCAGCCCTGCTACATCTATTTTTCTATAATAAAAATTTAATAAATCAATACCCCAGCTAGGCAACAACTTACGAAAAAATGCTTTGTTGTAAGGTAGATTAAACCACGCCCTCGCGGGAGTATTTATATACGTTACTTTAATAGTGGGTTTAAAGACTTTTATAGTATGAGCTAAAAAAGCACCATTTGTAAAAACTAAGTCATAGTCTCGAGTGTCAAAGTGCTGATATAATTTATGCAGTCTTAATTGATAAAACTTAAAAATTGCTTTAACCGCTAACGGTAAATATTTTGTGTTTACATGCCATCCTATATCCTCAAGACTGTTTAGATA
>JALVLD010000093.1 GCA_027033525.1 Candidatus Dojkabacteria bacterium | reverse complement strand
TACAACTGCAATGTGTCTGTGTTCCTTCGTCAAAGAATAGACAATGTTGTATTGGGCTTTATTTGTGTCTTGATACTCATCTACAACAACGTATTTGTATCTTTCAGATAATGCTTGCCTTATTTCTGGGTGCTCTTTAAGTAGTTTTACAGTATAAATAAGTAAATCCGAAAAATCCACAGCGTTTAGGGCTTTTATTCTTTTAGTGTATTCAAAATAGGCTTTGCTGATAATTTCATCTAGCCGGTCTTGGTAACTGTTTTCAAAATAGTTTTCTGGCGTAATTCCTGCTACTTTTGCATTCGCTATTTTTTTGTAAACTATTGCTGGTTTTATTACGCTATCTATTATTCCGTCTTTAATTATTGCTTTTATTAAATTTAATTGATCTTGCGTATCGTAGATTGTAAATTTTTTGTCTAGGCCTACATATTCGCCGTATTTTCTTAAAAGTAAAGCCCCAAAAGAGTGGAATGTTCCTAAGAATAAGCCTAAATCTGCTGGAGATGTATTTAACAATTTGGCTACGCGTTCCTTCATCTCTGTTGCAGCTTTTTTGGTAAATGTTAATCCCAAAATGTTATAAGGCTTATAATTTTCGTGTTTAATTAAGTAGGCAATTTTATGCACTATTGTTTTTGTTTTACCAGCACCAGCACCTGCCAATATTAGCAATGGTTTATCGTTAATTAAAACTGCCTGTTTTTGGTTTTCATTTAAGCCAGAAACAATATCGTCCATGTGGTTATAATAGCATGATGGAGCACACAAAAAGGTTGGGTTGTTAAGAACTTCTGATTTTTAGGTGACTTTGTTAAGAAGGGGTTTTTAATAGCGCGTATATTGTTTTAAGATAGGTTTTCTATTATTTACAATTTTTATATTATTGATATTGCAGGCATCCATAAAATAGGGTATAATGTCCGCATATTGTAAGTTGTTTTTGTGATATTTAATGGCCAATAGTAAAATTAAGACGCAAACCAAAAATAATAGCAACATAAATTCTAGCGATATTGTATCTCAGCGTCAAATACGGCTGCAAAAAGCTGAGGAATTACGTAAATTAGGCTTAGACCCTTACACTCCAACCTCTAAAAAAGATAAACTAAATAAAGAGCTTGTTGATAATTTTGATACTTTACAAGGTAAAGATTTTACAGTAACAGGTAGAATATTTTTAATTCGAAATTTCGGAAAAATTGCTTTTATAGATCTTCGGGATGAATCTGGAAAAATCCAACTATTTATAACTCAACAAAACTTAGGTGCAACAGACTCTAAAATAGGTAAATTAGGGTATGAGCATCTGAATTTGTTAGATAGAGGCGATTTTATACAAGCGCATGGTAAGTTAATTAAAACTAAAACTGGGGAAATATCTATTGAGGTAGACCACATTAAAGTGTTGTCAAAATCTTTACGTCCCTTACCAGATAAATGGAAGGGATTAAAAGATGAGGAACAGTTAACTCGTCGCGCTTATGTAAGAATGGCATTAAA
>JALVLD010000092.1 GCA_027033525.1 Candidatus Dojkabacteria bacterium | reverse complement strand
AATTCGTCCCATCCCATTTTAGCACCTGACCATTTGTCGGTGCATTCGTCGTAGTGTCTACATCTGTAAGTAGATCTATTCTTGCGTTAAGCGAAAATGTAGTGCCAGAAAGCTGAAGGCCACTGCCAGCGCTATAGGTTGTGTCTTGATCAGCCACACAAACAAAATATGAACCGTTCCAGGTTAATACCTGTCCGTTGCTGCAAGTAGGAGCTCTAATGGAAAATGTTGTGCCGCTCAAGCGCAAACCATTACCAGCTAGATATGATACACTCGACACATTATCATCAGCGCACACCCAAGCGCTTCCATCCCATTTTATTACTTGATTTGTACCACAATGTAGACTACTTATGGTATCAGAATTTCCAATTCCCCCACTACTATCACCTGGCTCTCTATAGATGCACAATAACTGACCGTGCGAAGCAAATAAATATCCATCTTTACTAGCGCAGACACTTAATAAGACCTTTGTAATGAACTCAGATGTTGA
This sequence comes from Candidatus Dojkabacteria bacterium, assembly GCA_027033525.1. Taxonomy (GTDB): domain Bacteria; phylum Patescibacteriota; class Dojkabacteria; genus JALVLD01. Next base: position 4,308 of record JALVLD010000092.1, on the reverse strand, counting down.
TATCCATTGATAATTCCCGTCGCTATTATACACCAAGGTCGAATTAGGTGAAGTCGGAGTTGGAATCGCCCCTGCCCCTAATTTCGGTGTGGAAGAACTCGACCCAGAACCTTTTCCTGTATGCCCCCCTCCAGGGTTTATAATATTGCAGGCCTTCTTATTAAATCTGCCGAAGGGCCCTACGCAATAAGCACCTAAAATACCCAAGATAAGTAAAATAAGAATACCAGTGCCAATGGCCCAAAACAGGCTCCTATTTTTGCGTTCTTCTCGACCAATATTTATACTTTCTGGAGCTCCTGTTTTTTGCGACTTGGCTAATTGTTGCATGGAAATAGATTACCTAAATTTTACCTTATTTTAATTATACTAGTTCCATAGTAAGCGTCAATCATCTGTATAAATCCAAGAAACTACAATAACAAGAAAAACTTAAAACATTATATGATTAAATGTCCACTAAACGCCAATGCTATCAACACATACTTTCCCAATAAAATTTATTAACTTCCTTATACGACGAAACAACGAAAAGATCCTGTAAGCAAAATCCTTTGCTTTTAAAGACGAGCATCTAAAACCAGCGGAGAGAGCCACACACTAAACACAAAGACTTGACACGCCTTAGCCTTCATGCTACTGTATTAATAGGATCGATCCTGTAGGCCTACGCTAAGGTGAAAGCCTTAGCAAAACCTAGCTAGCCACGCAAGTGGCGAGGCGGTTGATTCGGAAACCGAAAGGGAGTACGAATCCATAGACTGTAGGGCAGCGAACCTGCCAACATACAGACTATGCCACCCAGAATATTCGATTTTGGGTGGGACCGCCTTTTTTTATTGGCCATTGCCAAACTATAAATTGCAACTAGGGCAAAAGGCAGTAGTTAATTAGACTTCTGCGTCTCTATCTCACGCCACTTACACCAGGCATCGGCTGTTTTTCTAGGGTCTCCGGTTGTAACCCAATAAGAATTAATTGGATTAGCCACAGCAGCCATAAGCCCTTTAGTGGCTAACACTGTCATTGCTGGTTGAATATAGTACTCCTTTAGGTCCGCCTTTAAATCATCTGAATAATTCAAAGCGTCTAATATTTCCGTTGCAAACCAATAACGTCCGTACGAAGCTAAATTACTAGGGGCTTCGTTAACGGTAGGTTTCTCCACTATATAATCGAACAAATAAATCTTATGCTTATCCTGTTCTAACACATCCAACGGATGTATTATGCCATACTTAACCACTTCGGCCTTAGGAATAGGATACACTGCAACAACCCCATATACTGGTTTAGTTTTATGTATCTTAAGCCACTGGCCAGCCTCTATCATTGCAGGCAATACTGGCTCGCCTAAAACAAGATCATCTGCAAACATATAAACAAAAGACTCTACTCCCTTAAGAAGTGGCTCACTTGCCTTTAACGGCGCTCCAGTACCATATGCTATATTTTCTGGCTGCACAATTATTTCAATTTTTATATTTTGCAATAAACTTAAAAACTCATCTAATAAATCTAATTTATTTGCAGCCTTTAACTTTTCTTCTAATTTTTTATCTCTTGCAAAAAAATCTTGATAAATAGAAAAAGAACGCTTATTTACAACAAGAATTACATTATTTATCCCAACTTGTCTCAATTCGCGAAGTAACCATAAAATCCCCGGTGCATCTCCAACAGGTAAAAGGCCCTTAGGAACTACTTTAGTTGTTGGCAAAAAACGTGTTCCTAATCCTGCATCAGCTATTACTGCAACTTCCGGTTTACTAGCTATTGGCATGTGGCTCTGCTACTGGATTATTGGGCTTTTCTAGAACAAGCCCTCCGTCTCCTTTTTTCACAGTGAGAATTGGTAAGTTATTAGATACAACCAACTTCTCATTAGTACGCTTACGCTGTGCTGCAGCTATTTTTTCAAGCTCGCTCCCAAATGCTTCAAAGCCAGGCACTTTATTCTTAATCCTATCTGGCACGCCTTCTGCTTCCATTAACAGTCTGTACAGAATTGCTGCATGTACATATCTTACCCCTACATTTATAGTTGGATCGTTTACAAAGGCCTGCTTTACAATCTTTTCCTCTCTTCCCTCTTCACCTGTTACTGTAATTGTAATTCCCCTGACAACCGCAAGGTCCTGGGCGCTTTCATCTAATACCAGTACCATTGCTTCTCCATGTTCACCTCGCAAAACTTCATTGGTTAAAGTATTAGGATGGTCTTTGGCATACCTCTTTGCCGCACCATATGCGGCATTTGCTACTTTCTGCCACTTTTCAGGCAAAGCATTTGTATTAGTTGCAAAATGGCCACAGCCAATTCCCTCTTCTTTTGCATGATCGTCAGTATGCATGTAAGCTGTCACACCTAAAATTTCAAAAGTATCAAAGAAGTGTTCTACAGCGTGAGGCATCAACTCGCGGGCTGTATTAGAACCAATTCCCAACTCTTTCAAATACTCAACAAATGCAATAATCATTTCTAAATCGCCGCCATATGCACCTGTGCGAATCTTTGCTTCTGGCAAACTTGTGCGACCGTCTACACACGCTCTTCCTGCTCCTGGGAGTAAATATTCGCCATTTTCATCCTTTTCAACATATGGTACACCATTCTTGTCGAACTTAACTGCTACTCTAGCAAACTTAATTGGAGCTGTTTTAATTTCAACCGAGCGTGCACGAAAAACCCCTGGGACTTCAATACCGCCCGGGAAGGCAAGATTATATATACCAATCGCACCATTCGATCCTAGCCCAGATGGCACAGCCGTACCAGACGCTCCTAATGTATCTCCGGCCATAATGCCCGTACAGTTAACTTAGTTGAGCATTATACCATTTTAGAACTGTAATGTAACGGATTTCTCCCCCTTGCTATTATAAATATCTACTAATATTTTACCATCTTGGGCGTCTCTAAATACTATATATGCTTTGGGCAAGTATTCAGCAGGCACATCCAACTGATGGTCGGTATGGATATAAGGCTCATACGCTGGACCTTTATACATTCCATTAGAAATACTACATATCAAGGCTTCCATATTTTTGCTAAATAAAACCCCTGTTTTAAACGCTCTGCCCCCTTCGTCGGCAGGGGCGTATTCATAACTACACGAGAACCCTTTAATAAATTCTTGTTTATAAACTCCTATTTTTTCAATACTAGGGCGCAAGCTGTCAAAAATATCACCCCTAACTTTATCTAGAGTCCTTTTAATATCGCGGCTGGAAACACAAGCTTTGGACAGCATTTTGTCGAACGCATTGTCTTGGGATTTGACAAATATATTGATATTTATATATGGCATTTTCTGTAACATTGCACAACGTTTTTGAATATGTGCCAAATAAAAATCTCCATACTGCTCTAATGCATGTAATTTAACCAAGTTTTGTTTTAACCTACTTGTAGAAGATTTCACCTGCTGTGCTAACGTAGGTGATACAAAAGCATATCTTGGATTAAAAATATTAATAAACTTGGCAGAATGTACTAGATAAAACGCTGCTAAATTCAACCACGGAATTAACATAAAACCTGCAAAAGTAAATAAAAACCAAATCACAATACGCAACGAAACCCCATTAAACCAAAATGAATAATATACAGGCCTACTACTCTTCACATCCTTAATTACTCCCAGCATTACCAACACAATACCTATTAAATATGCCAAAACAAAATATAAAGCCCACACCCTTTTAAGTGTAAATCCACTAACCTTAAGGTATAAAAATACCTTGTACAAACTTAGACCACCGAGTATCACTAATCCTATTGCAACTAAAACTAAAATCCATAAGTTTATTTTTTTTGTTTTCTTATTTTTTGCAAAAAAGCTTAGATATAAAAAGAAAAGAGAAACAACGAACAAACCGCTTCCTAAAAGCAGCTCTACGACTCCACGCTTTGCATACTGGGCATAATTGTCTAAATGGTAATAACTTAAAAGATTCGCCTTCCCTAAAAATACTATGACGTATAACTGCACAGCAAAGAATAAACCCAATATAAGCAACGGCACTAAATAAAATAATAATGGAACTGTAGAAGTCAGCTTACCAACGGACTTTCGAACTAAACCTTTATGCTTAGGCTTATAAAATAAGAACAACAACAGCTTTGGTGCAATCCTTAATACAAGTACTGTAAAACTTACTATTACAACTACGCCAGCAATAATATAAAACCCAAGAGCCAACCATTTCTGCAACAGCAAATATTTTGTCAAAAATGTGTAAACAGAATCAAATATGGGATCGGCTTTAGCTAACAACCCTATCAATAAATAAGCGAAGGCC
>JALVLD010000091.1:3282-13585 GCA_027033525.1 Candidatus Dojkabacteria bacterium | reverse complement strand
GTTTATAGGTTTACCACTTAAAGGTAGGACCGCCTGGAATTCTCTATTACGTGCTTGCTTGGCTGAGCCGCCTGCACTGTCCCCTTCCACCACGAAAAGTTCTGACTTTTCTTTGTCCTTAGTTGAACAATCTGCTAGTTTTCCGGGCAAAGAAGTAATACTTAAGCCACTTTTTCTAAGTACAGCATTTCTAGCCGCTTTTGCAGCTTTCCGCGCCTTTTGGGCTAATACCGCCCTTTGAATAATTGTTTTAGCTTCTTTAGGATGCTCTGCTAAGTACTCATAAAATGCATCACTTATTACTCTAAAAACGATTGATTTAACTTCAGGATTGTTAAGCTTCATTTTGGTTTGCCCCTCAAATTGTGGCTCTGCCAGTTTTACGGAAACAACAGCAGAGAGTCCTTCGCGGACATCTTCACCAGAAAGCTTTTGTTTATCGTTTATTAATTTTTGCTCGAGTGCAAATTTATTTATAGCTTGGGTTAAAGCCATACGAAAACCAGCCACATGAGTCCCGCCTTCAGGATTTAAAATGTTGTTTGCAAAGGCCTTTAACTTTTCATCTTGTGAATCTGTATATACAAGTGCTGCTTCCACCAGAACATCCTTGTGTTCTTTCTTTGTGTAAAACGGATCAGGAGTTAAAATTTTACCCGTAGCAATATTTTTAACAAAAGATACCAGGCCATTTGCAAAATAATAGCTTTTAACGTAAGGTACCTTTGCTTTTTGATTAACAAAAATAAATAAAACATTGGAAGTTAAATAAGCTTGGTTCCGTATTCGTTGTTCTATTTGTTTGGGCACAAATTCTGTACAAGTAAAAATAGTTGAGTCCGGCTTAAAATATTGGGTAGTTCCAGTTTGCCACTTAGGAACCTCTCCTACGGCTTTTAATTTAGAAATAGGTTTACCTTGTTTGAATTCTTGTTGCCATATTTTCCCCTCTCTTTTAACCGTAGTAATCATATATGTAGAAAGGGCGTTTGTACATGAAACGCCAACTCCATGTAAACCTCCGGATACCTTATATGCTTTAGAATCAAATTTACCACCAGCGTGAAGTACGGTCATTACAGTCTCTAATGCACTTTTGCCGGTTTCGGGGTGTATATCCACTGGGATACCTCTTCCATTATCAGAAACTGTAATGGCATCATCTTTGTGCAAAATTACAGTTATAACAGTGGCGTAACCTGCGAGTGCTTCATCTACTGCATTATCTAAAACTTCATAAAAGATTTGATGCAAACCGTTAACGTCATTAGAACCGACATACATTGCCGGTCTTTTTCTAACGGCCTCTAACCCCTTTAAAACTGTAATTTGTTCAGCTTTGTACGTCATGGTTGTCTATTATAACAGATTATTAGCTTTAGTAAATTAGAGTTCCATAAAACTGTTCCCCTAGCAAAGCTTTCTTTAGATTGTTTAGATCTTGATATCCCACAATTGCAAACTCTAGTTTATGCTGTTTGGCTAATCGAGCCGTTACTGGATCCACTGGGAAATTACCTCGCGGAGCATGTTCTTTCTGATCAATTATTTTCAAATATTTATCCCATGTGAGTTTATCATAACTCACAGCATCTTTGTCTTTATTAGGATCTGCAGAATATACTCTATCTACGTTTTTTATACTTACTATACGTCGAGCTCCCAACATTTGGGCTATAGTTAAAGCATCATAATCGCTGCTAACTCCTGGCTTATACGCCCCAACGATTACATAATTATATTTAGATATTATTTGTTGCAAAAAATTTTTATCCTTGAAATCCGCATATCGCAAGATATTATCATACAATTCTTTATGTCTAGCTTTCCCTAATTTGTGTTTTAAAACTATTTTAAATAACTCTGCATTTAGATTTAGTGCCGCTATGCCTAAATAGTGTTGATCGGAAATGTCAATTGTAGGTAAATTGGCCAATGCATTTTCTAAAATCCACTTATTTAATTTGCCACCACCTATAATAAACGCACCTTTATCTAGATACGTAATTAATAATTCTGCTAATTTTGTGGCCTCTTTAAAATTAAAAAAACCTGTATTACAATCTGTTAAATTTGAAACAACAGATCCGCCAATTTTTACAACTACTTGTTTAGTCATTTTTATTATATTTAATAATTAATATAAATTCCCCAAGCAAATTGTTTTTAGATTTTTTAAAATAGACTTGTAATTGCTCAGGAGAATCACAAAGAATAGACTCATGTACTTTGGTCAATTCTTTTGCTATGCAAACATTTTTAATCCTCAGATTTTTACAAATATCTAAATGCTCTAGTAAACGCCGACTGTTTTCGAAAAATACAATATTTAATTTTAGTCTCTGGGCAACAGGTAATAATTCTGTCAAAATTTTTTGGAATTTATAATGTCGTTGTGGTGAAAATCCCATAAAAATGAATTTTGGACTTGCAAGAGGAAGCGTGCTGAAAGCGGCAGCAACAGAATTAGGTCCAGGGATTGGTACAACTTTTATCAAATCTTGCTTAATTTGCAAATTAAGTCTATAAATGGCATTAAATAATGCTGCACCTGGATCAGAAAATCCTGGCGTGCCTGCTTCACTAACAAGTGCTATTTTTTTACCATGTAACAAATCCCGTAGAATCTTTTGTTCTAATTTAGAATGAGTATCTTCCCTATAAGTTACAAGTTTATTGCGAATTCTAAAAAAATTTAATAATTTTAAGGTTGTAGCTTTACGCTCAGTTAAAATATAATCGACCTGTTTAAGAATCTTAAGTGCTCTTAAAGTGATATCATTTAGATTACCAATTGGAGTAGCAACGCTGTATAATACACCCGCCATATTTATTGCCTTATTATACTCGACAAGTAAGCAATTACAAATTCTATGATTTGTTTTTGAGGTAATTTTACTGCTTGCCAACTGGCAATCTTTGTTAATAGTTCAAGAGTTCGAGTTTTTTCCTTAAGCGATACTCCTTCTGTTTTTAAAACTTGCTCTTTTATAACTGGAACAAGAGCATTAAATTGGTCTAGATTTGCAAGTAAAAATTCTCTTAATTTCAAAAAATCTCTTTTGTTGTATAACTTTAAAAATTCTTCTTGGTACTTATCTTGCCTTTGAACTCGTTTATTACTATCTGCAACAAAAATCGGTTGCATCCTTGAATAAATTGTTTGTAATACTGCCTGCTTAGACTGCACTGCCATTATAAGATTTACATATGTAGGATGCTCTTCTAAATACTTTAACAAAATATTTTGTGCTTCTTCAGTTAAATTATCTGCTAAGAATATAATTCCAGTTTTAATAGAGCTAAACACAGGCTTGTGTCTAAAGAAATATAAAAAATCACGAACTTCTTCTATTCCAATAGTTTCTTGGTTAATTTTAAATATTATAAAAATTTCAGGATGAAATAAATCTGCTAAGCCTCCGGCTAAATTAGGATATATGGTTTGTAATTCTTTTAATATTTGCTTCTCAAGCTTTAGTGGATCAGCCCCTATAAACAATTTTGGTAACATAGTTTATTTTAGCAAAAATTTTTCGTATACTAATATTAATGGAAGATCAAAATGTCAAAAATACTACACCTACTGGAGATCAAAATAATAACAATACAACAAATGGAAATATTTTTGACGAACTCGCAAATGTTGCCAATAATGCCAACCCTAATACCGATACCCCCGGCAGTAATAATGCCAATGTAACACCACAAACAAGCCCAGACCTAGATATTTTCAATCAGCTACAAAGTACTAACCAAAACGCTCAAGCCACTAATAGTACAAATACTACAAACCCAATCGATGACGATAATCTAGTAGAGGAAGTCTTTGGCACTACTAAATCTCAACCCCAAGAACCACAACCTATTCTACAAGAAAAACCAAAGAAGCTGACAAGTGCACCCGAGAATGTGGCTATTACCCAAAGAAAGAACACCGAGGAACTTATATCACGTAAAGATTTTGTAAGTTATTTAGTACTTAAAGGTTATTTAACCTCAGCTCAGGCCGAACAATATCAATTAGAAGCTGAACAATTAGGCAAACCTGTCGAAGAAATTATCATTAAAAAAGCAAATATCCCCGCCTACCAATTATATAAAGAAAAGGCGGCGTTTTATAAGGTAAGATTTATAGAAGACGTATTTGCTTTAACTATCCCTGAACAAGTACTTACAGTTATTAAAAAACATGTAGATATAGTAAAGCAAACTAATTCGTTCCCGATTGGGTTTGATAACAATACTCGCACGGTGAAAATTCTAATTGCCAACTTCCTAAATTATAATGCCATTCAGTTCTGGCGAATTACATTTGCTGCTGCAGATGTAGAAATATATACAGCAGTTCCCTCTGAAATCAAATCTTTTATTGCAGAAAAGTTCGGAAATATTTTAGATACTACCCTGGCTAAGGAAGTTCGTGAAATAGAAACAGAGATTCAAACTAAACAACCTACTACACAAGATGTAGAATTAACCGAACAAAAAAATTTGGAATCTACGAGTGGAGTTGCAAAATTAGTTGACAAAATAATAAACAATGCTGCTCGCACAGGAGCTTCTGATATTCATATAGAACCCACCGCAAAGGATATCCGTGTACGTTATCGTATAGATGGAATCCTGCATGAAAGGTTCTCGGGCATTAGCCGAACAATATTATCTGAATTGGTTGCAAGAATAAAAATTTTGGCCCATTTAAAAATTGATGAAACACGATTACCACAAGATGGGCGTATCTTTAGAATTATTGATAACCGCAAATTCGATATTCGTGTATCGACTTTACCTACTATTTATGGTGAAAAAATAGTAATGCGTCTACTAGAACGAAGTGGACATATTCCAAAGTTAGAAGAGCTTGGTATGAGTGGACAAGCGTTTGCACGATATAAAGAAGCACTGACCCTACAATCTGGAATCATACTTATAACTGGTCCTACTGGAAGTGGTAAAACTACAACTCTTGCGTCTTCTCTCGCACGTATTAATAGCCCAGACGTTAATATTATTAGTGTCGAGGATCCAGTAGAAATACGTATAGATGGTGTTGTTCAGGTTCAGGTACAACCCGAAATAGGCTTAACTTTTGCAAATGTACTTAGGGCTATTTTACGTCAAGACCCTGACAAGATTATGGTCGGTGAAATCCGTGATAAAGAAACTGCCCACTTAGCCATTAGAGCTGCATTAACTGGTCACTTAGTGCTCTCTACATTACATACTAATGATGCACCAACAGCCATACCTAGACTTATTGATATGGGCGTAGAGCCTTATTTAGTAGCTTCTACTGTACGTTTAGTTGTAGCTCAAAGACTAGTACGTGTATTGTGCCCATATTCAAGAGAAGCATACAAACCCACTAAAACAGAACTTGCAAATATACTAAAGGAATTTAAAGGCTTAAAACATTTTAACCCCTATGAATACATACAAAAACGTGCCACAGAAAAAATTACTGCCCAACTTGATTCGCGCCAATATATTTTACATCCTCCAGTAAAACCACCATTTACATATGAAGATGGAACAAAAGGACTATTCCTTTACAAGGCTAAACCACATCCTAAGTGTCACAATACTGAGTATAAAGGACGTGTAGGTATCTATGAAGTACTAAAAATAACAAAGGAAATTCAGGATGCAATTTTAAAGGAAAGCGATGCTTCTGAAATAAAAGAACTAGCTCAGAAACAGGGAATGTTTGACCTACTTCAAGATGGTTACATAAAAGCTTTAGAAGGTATTACTACCTATGAGGAAGTCTTAAAGGTGGCAAAAGTTTAAAATTAATGCTACTTTATTATATATGGCAAATAATAAACCTAAACAAAAAAACTCTAATAGCAAGGGAAATGATATTCCTCTAAGTGAAGATCTATTATTTAACTACATTTCAGGCATAACTGATGGTAGTACACCACAAGTTAACACAACATCTCAAACTCAGCCTACCAAGACCAAACAACAAGCTCCCTCTCAAAATCAAAATAATATCAATTTAAATAAAACTCAATCCACTTCACACTCACCAAATACAACATCAACTACTAATACTGTACAGAAGGCACAAAGCACCAACCCTGAAGACACGCCTGAAATTGCAAAAATCCGTGCTCAATTACAGGAAGAAATACAAAAAAAGAAGACTGGAACATCGAATCAAATTGTTTCTCCCCCTTTGTCTCAAACCCAGATAAGTCCACAGGCTAGCAAGGATAATATTATCTCAGTATCTAATAATGTAAACTTACCACCTCAGGCAACTGCTGTAGTGCAAGATAATACACCTGCACCAAATATTTCAAGTACTACACAACAAGTACCGAGTCCACAGATTAATAGGACCATCCCTGCCGAAGAAATATCCATGCCTGTATTGCTAGAGGAAGTCATTAGGCGTAATGCTTCTGATTTACATTTAGCTGTTGGTTATCCACCTTTAATTAGGATAGACGGCGCCTTAATTACTTATGGGAATCAGCCCTTAACTGCTTCACAATTAGAAAAATTGGTTTACTCTATTTTATCTCCGGAAAAAAGAGATATTTTAGAGGTCAATAAGGAAGTTGATTTTGGATACGGATATAAAGATTTGGGAAGATTTAGGGTGAATGCGTACCATAGTAAGGGATACCTTGCAGCAGCCTTGCGTTTGATTCCAAACAGAATACGTAGCATTGAGGAATTACATCTTCCTAAAATGTACCACCAATTGGCCGACCTAGAACAAGGTTTTGTATTAGTTACTGGCCCTACTGGGCATGGTAAATCGACAACGTTGGCTGCAATAATACAAGAAATTAACGTCAAATACCCCAAACACATATTGACGATAGAAGATCCAATAGAATATGTATTCCCGCCTGCTAAGGCCCTTGTCACTCAACGAGAACTTGGTGAAGATACCAATAGTTGGAAAATTGCATTAAGATCAGCCCTGCGTGAAGATCCAGACGTGGTATTGATTGGTGAAATGCGTGACTATGAAACTATTGATGCAGCAATAAACATTGCTGAAACCGGTCACTTGGTATTCTCTACCTTGCATACCAATAGTGCATCACAGACGATAGATCGTATTATTTCAGTGTTCCCTGCAGAACAACAAAACAAGGTACGATCTCAACTCGCGGAGGTAATTAAAGTCATTATCTCACAGCGTTTAATCCCACTAAAGGGGGGCGGCCGCATTCCCGTGTCAGAAGTTATGATTATAAACAGTGCAATTAAAAACTTAATTAGAGAAGGCAAAATCTACCAAATAGATAATGTAATTAGGACTGGTGCCGAACAGGGGATGATCTCTCTTGAACGTTCACTTGTGGATCTGGTTAAACAAAAATTAATTACCCTAGAAGAAGCACGTAAATATGCTTGGAGCCCTGATGAAGTGAATAGATTAATTAGTATGGCTTACTAAAATGAAAACCTTTAGTTATATTGCGGTTGATCAAGATGGGCGCAAAATCAAAAAAACTGTAGAGGCAGAATCTAAAGAGGATGTTATTAGGCAAATTTATGCTGCTAACTTAACCCCACTATCAGTAGATGAAGTAATCCCTTGGTTTTCTTGGCAAAAATTAAATGAAATAGAAATAGGTGGAATACCCCTGGAAGATAAAGTATTCTTCATGAAACAATTTTCTGTTATGCTTACTGCAGGCTTACCTATAACAGATGTGTTAGACATCCTGTCAAAACAGGTTGATAACAAACGTTTGCAAAAAGTATTTAATGAAGCGAAACGAAAAGTTGCAAGTGGAACCTCTCTCTCCAGCGCATTTTCAGAATACCCAGATGTATTCGACCCCATAGCACTTGCGCTGATAAAAGCTGGAGAAGAAAGTGGTAACCTAGAGTATGTCTTTAGGAGACTAAGCAAAGAATATTCAGAAAAACACAAAATAACATCCAAAATTAAGGGAGCATTGATATATCCGGCAATTATTTTGGTTGCGACTGTATTAGTTGTGGCCTTTATTATGATTTTTGTAGTCCCTGAAATGAAAAAGGCCTTTATTAGCTTTAATGCAAAATTACCTTTACTAACCCGTATACTTATTGCTATAAGCGAAAGCCTAGCTAAATATTTTTATGTGTATATATTTGGATTTATAGCTTTAATATTAAGCATTCGTTACATAATCCATACCCCAAGTGGCAAAAAAATGTGGGATGCCTTTAAATTAAATATTCCGATACTAGGTAAATTACATCAACAACTTGAAGTGGTAACATTTGCTCGTGTCTTACAGCTATTAATAGCTAGTGGTGTTCCGATCCTAAGAGCCTTAGAACTTACAAAGCAAGCGATGTCTAACTACTGGTTTAAACAGGAGATCGACGATATAATAACAGTTGTCAAGCAGGGAGGAAGTATGGCAAAAAGGTTATTAGAAAGCGAATTTTTTCCTCCCGTTGTAGGGTATATGGTTAACGTTGGCCAAAAAACTGGAAAACTTGATGAAGTGTTAAAAAAGTTAGTAAACTTTTATACTGTAGAAATACGCGAAACTACCCGCGGATTAGCTGCATCTATTCAGCCTATAATGATTTTAATCCTTGGTGTTATTGTGGGTTTAATCGTAGTGGCAATTTATTTCCCACTAATCACACTTGCACAAAGTATCAGTTAATGTTATATTTTTACAAGAGCTAAAATAACTAATGTAAAAAATATGAAAAAGTTAAAGGCATATACTTTAGTAGAATTATTGGTTGTTATGTCAATTATTACATTTATTGTTTCTGGCTCTTGGGCTGCAATGAGATATGGACTAACCAAAAGCAGAGATCTACAACGCGAAAAAGCCCTAAGAATGTTACAAACTGCCATTGAGGCATATTATTCGGATCATGGGAAATACCCTGAATGTACACAGCGTGATGTCAGTACGGTCGCTGACCCGAATGGCAATTCCGATCTAAATGATAACTGTTCTTTGGAACAAATTGCAAATAAATTGTGGAATGATGCCTCAGGTGTCCACTATTTAGACGAGCCGTTTAAGTCTCCCCTGCCGGGAATGAATAAAACCCTTTCCGCTATGGCCTATTACCATAGTACTAGCTCTGAAATGTACGCCTTGTGTACATTAACAGAATTACCACATAGTGCACATGAAAAAATGAATTACTATGCGCCTCCCGGAGGCGTTACAAATGGCAAAGGTTGTTTCTGTATAGGGCCTGCTGCAGATATAGCCCATTGCCAACATCTAACAAATGCCCTAGGTACGTCTGATAGTAACTAATAGTAGCTCATTATTTTTCTATGGTACTTGTTCTGACACTATTAGCCTTGGTATGGTTAATACTTTTTGCTGTATTAGCGTGGCAAGATTTTAAATATAACGAAATAGACTTATTAATAACAGTTCTTTGGTTCATATTATCAGTCCCTCTGGGATATGCACTTTATAAAATTTTACCGGGCCCGATATTTGGTTCTAATGTTTATATATTAGATGATTTTGCAAGTGTACTTTTTACACGACTTGTCAGTGTTACTTTTTTTCTTGTAATAACCCTGGGCATTATAAAAATGTATCATACTTACAATCACTCAAAATTACCTTCACATTTAGGAGCTGGCGATATTATTGTAATCTATGGTCTAGGATTAATTTTAGATCTTAATAGCTTCTATTCTTTTATATGGTATTCATCGTTATTAGGTATAATTTGGCATTTTTCTCTTAAAAAAGAACATATTCCATTTGTAACCATACTATTTGTCGGTACGCTAATCAGAGTTAGTTTACTACTAATACATTAAGGTATTTATTGATATCCTTAACAAGCGGTTGATTACCAAAATCTCGCGTCGATTCTAAAACAAAATGTACTGTAACACTTCTATATGTAAGCATTGTAATTTTATCGTAATATGGTTCTCCTAGACTAACTTCAACTTGTTTCACATTTAAACCAGGGTATGTCAGAACAATTCTACGCCAGGTATTGCCATCGTCATCAGACTGCATAAATACTAAACGAGAATATTTCTTATTAACAAAATAGGGATGCTCCATGTTTTGTTGCCACACTAAATTATAAATTGTATTTTCTCCAACAGCGTGCCATTTTAAGATACTAACACCAACAGATCCATCCGGGAATGTAGTGGGCCCAGCATTAGGTTGAATTGCAGTTGGATTTGCATTACGTAGGCGCTCAGATAAATATCTAATCACAAAAGTAATTTGGTCTCTAATGGCTATCCTGTCATCTATGAATATATTAGCTCTATAAATATAATTCATAGCATTAAACATGGCCATTAATGCTAAGC
>JALVLD010000091.1:0-3272 GCA_027033525.1 Candidatus Dojkabacteria bacterium | reverse complement strand
TCAATAATAGTATATGCCTTAAGCATTATATTTCTATTTTTCTTGGCCATAATTTGTAAAATATTTAACTATTTTTACTGGAGCTAATTCTTCACCTCTACAGGTTTTCCTCTTATCGTACTGAACACAGCCAAGGACAAGTGTTACTTTAATGACCTTTCCGTAGCTAATTGGACTTACTTGAAAGAAGTATCCAAACTTATTACTTGCTTTATTTAATACATCGTTTACCATAGCGCATCTATTCTTTAAAAAATGGCCGTCGGTAGTTAAGTTACACGGGGTCATTGTTAAAACTTCCTTAGAGTCGCCATTTGTGTTTTGCTGAATAATAATAGAATACCTATTGTGACCTGACGTCCATATATCAGAAGTAGCAGCCAGTGCATCTCCAAATTTCTCAAGTAAGGCATAGGCGTAATTCTCCATTAAATCGCGTTGTTCTAAAATTTTGGCCCTATGTACTGCCGAATAAGCCATGTTTATAAAAGCTGTAAAGACTCCTGAAATAATGACCATAGCAACCAATACCTCTATATAAGAAAATGCGCGTAATGTTTTTCTCATTTATCTAGGTACCCTTAAATTATGAAAAGCTTGAGCTGGTGCCAAATAAATATCACCATCTTTACCAACAAACAATACGCTCCTTGAAGGAGCAAACAATACCATTACTCCGTCTTCGTCTAATGTACTCAATGTGCTTTGAGTTCCATTTTGTCTGTAAAAATGAACCATCCCTGTTAAAGACTCAAATATAATATATACAGCCGACGTGTTTTCTATATTTAACACTCTAACATTCCCTAGCCCTCCAGTGAAAAAATACAATTTAATACGGGGCTCTAAAATAACCTTCTCAGTTAGCACGTTCGTTCCATTTTTGGCTAATGGAACAATATCCACAAGCCGCGGAGCAGTATTTACAGGGTACTTTTTATACAAGGAACCACTGCCTACTATTCCACTTCTATCTAAATATTTAACACGCTCAACTACCCAATAAATATTGCCCGCAGTTGAAGTTTTATAAAATTTAAGCCCCATGCCATAAACCCAAGACTCATCTGGCAATAAACGTAACAACATCGATTGATGCTTAGTGGTTCTAACTAAATTAACCACAGCTTTGGCTCCATTAGTTGCCAAACGTGTATAGGAAATTTGACGCATAGACTCAACAATACCGAAAAAGCCTCCAGCTGAAATACTCATGACAATTAACATTTCAAGCAAAGTAATTGCTTTTAAACGAAAACTTTTTAACATATATTAAAGTATACTGTTAGCTAAACTCCCCTGTCAAAAATCTATATAGACGAATAGGCTGAGGAGTTTCCAGATGTTTAATTTGTGACCTTTCAACAATGGTAAAAAGCTCATCTATCCTGTAATGTGTGTCAAACAAATTATTTAAATCCCAAAATATAGCCAACTTATACAAATCGTATATATCCGGTGATACAAGCTGAATAGTTTTTATGTGTTTTTTGATTCCTTGAATTTTCTGAGCACATTCAATAAATATTAATGAGTTCCTCAGTCTTAATAATTTAGAATAGTCTATATTTGCCTTTAATGATTTATCTATAAGTATTACTCTTGGCTTAAATAAATGGCCAGTTAAGGTATCAAAGCGTTTTTTATTGGCAATAACCTCAAATTTGGGTTTGCAGGAAAACTTCTTATCGTAAAAAAAATTAGCAAATAGATAAACCAAGGCTGTTTTGCCAACATATTTAGGGCCCTTAATTTGGAAAATTTTTATTTTGTTCTTGGTTGCAAGGATTTGCTGTATGCCACTTAACAATGGCTTAGTTATGACATATTTTTTCCCATTATATGTAAACGTGTTCTCAAAAACACTGAGCAAGGCTGCTAAGTAAAATCTGTACGAAACCTTAGCCTTTATACTGGCTACTAATATATGTTCGGGATAGATACTACTAAACTGCCCGTAAGCCGCCAGAACAAAAGAACTCGCAAGTAATTCAGGGATCTTTTTAACAGGAATGTAAGTTTCTATTGGCACATAACTTGATATAAATGCCGCAATCTCAGACTGCTGTTTAACCGCTTTGAGCAATTTAGCTATATTTAACCCCTTATTTTTATTGTAATTTCTGTGTAAAAGCTCAAAAGTTGCAGGATGCAGGAAATCATAGCCATTAAAAACAGGAAAGTCCTGCTCAAGTCGAGTTAGGGATGTTCGTTTAATATGCACAAAAGTAGCTGGACTTATAGGTAATAGCAATGGTATTTTTTTCGCTGGGCTTAATTTAGACTGTAAACAAAAACCAACGACTAAAATCCCTAAAGAAACCACTGAAAAAATAGTAAACGCACTTATATTTACCCTTAAAAATAGCGTAACTCCCACTGCAATAATTACAGTCCCATAAAAGAACAAACAAGATCTAAGAAACAAAATTCTCTTCTTAAAACTGTTGAACTTTACAATAAATTCATCTGTTATTACACTAACCTCCTTTTGCAAGGCTACAGGCAACATATTCCCAATAAAATAATAGGTAAACTAATAAACCAAAAGATCACAAGCAGCCAATAAAACGGGCGTCCAATACAATAATTATTGATAAAACGCCTTAATTTTGCAGGCATCCTAATATAATACCATTTCAAAAAATTAGTGAACATGCTTTTTCTGTAATAAATAATAAATCTTATTTATTCCTGATGTATGTGTATGAAACACAAACAGTCCGGTAGGTACAGGCACTTTAACTTTCTTATGCATTTTTAAAATAATAATTGACTTAGGATTTAAAATCTCGTTTGCCCTACTTAATAATTCTTGCAAATATGAATTACGAGCACCAGACTCCATGGCAAGTAATTTATCAAAAGGAGGATCTAAAAAAATAATATCGAAGCCTTGATGCATTTTTTTAGCTTTTACTAGGAATTTTAATGCATCATTTTTAACGACCTCAGACCTTTTTAGTAAACCTAGCTTTTCTAAATTCTTTTTAATTGTAAAAACAGCCTTAGCGACCTTATCTACAAATACTACCTTATGCGCACCCTTAGAGATTGCCTCAATCCCGAATGAACCAGAGCCAGCAAAAAGATCAAGCACGTCAGCATTATTAACAAAATCAGCTAAATAATTAAAAATCTGCAATCGCAATCTTCTCTCTATCAGGCTAACTCTTTTTTTAATTGGCACTTATAGCCTATGACGCTTAAATTTCCCGGCAGCAATCTTTAAAATAAAAGATTATATAATATTTGGTAGAATATTTATATGC
>JALVLD010000090.1 GCA_027033525.1 Candidatus Dojkabacteria bacterium | reverse complement strand
GGTTTAGCTCTTAACAAAAAGGCGTATAAATGCCCATTATACGGTTTTAATTGCTCTATGAATTCATGCCACTTTTCTTGCAGTCTTGCAAGTGTAAGATTATTATTGCTACTCTGGTTGCTAGCTGCCTTCTTTGCCTCAATTGCCTTATTTTTAGACTCTTTCTTAGGCTTATTCTTTGTAGCTACTCGAACCGTCTTAGAAGCCCTTTGAACATTACGTAACTGGAGAGATTTCTCATCCGGCTCAAGGACCTCCATTTTTTGAGTTGACTTGGAAGTATGCACCTGCCCTTGTGGCACATGTTTCACGCTCTCCAGGGTTTGTAGAGCCGCTTGAAACGTCTTGTTACTAAATTGTAAATAGTTAACCATTTCTAGCACTGCCAGCTGAATGGGAAGTTTCACGTCAAAGGTATTTTTCAGTTGCGTCTGTGCTTTAAGCAGCAAAGAAATAAAATGCAAAATATCACTTACTGTAAACTCGCGCAAAAAACCATAGCCATCCTTTTCTAACTCCTGTTGTGTCTTATATGCGATTGCTAAATCCCGCAGTTTCACAATGACTCCCTTTAAAAATTGATCCAGATTTATACCTCGCTGAAAGATTTCATCTAACATGTCAAAGGTTTTACTTTCCTCTTTTGCAAAAACAGAAGATATAAAATAATAAACCATTGTCTCATCAGGAAGCCCCAAGGCTTGCTTTACAAGTTCATACGTTAAAATCTCGCCCTCCTTTAGCTTACTTATCAAACTGTCCAACAACGATAACAAATCTCTATAACTGCCAGCAGCATGCTCGACAATTACCCTTAATGCTTCAGCATCTACCGTAACCCTTTCTTGTTTGGCAACTTGCAGTGCTACCTTACTTAGCTCATCCGCTGTACCCAAACGAAATTCAAAGCGCTCACATCTTGAGGCAATTGTAATAGGGACTTTGTGAGGCTCAGTCGTTGCTAAAATAAAAACAACATGTTCAGGCGGTTCTTCCAAGGTTTTTAACAAAGCATTAAAAGCTTCCTTGGTCAACATGTGAACCTCGTCTATTATATACACCTTATACTTGGCCAAGGAAGGCCTATATTCTATCTTCTCTTTTAAAGCCCTAATCTCATCAATACGCCTATTAGAAGCAGCATCAATCTCTATGATATCTAGCAATCGTCCGCTATTAGCCAAAGTACATATATTACATTTATTGCAAGGATTGCCCGTTTTATCTAAATGGAGACAATTTATTGCTTTGGCCAAAATCCTGGCTGTGCTTGTTTTCCCTGTACCTCTTGGTCCTACAAACAAATAAGCATGTGCTATCTTACCTGAAAGTAATTCGGCTTTCAGTATATCTGTTATATGCTGCTGACCTATTACTTCATCGAAATTGGAAGGCCTATATTTTAAGTAAAGTGCTGCCATGTTGTAATCATAACTATAACTTACGATAACTGCAACCAACCTCCCCTAATCGCCGTATTTGGGCGTAATTTAAATTCCAATAAAATTAACCTGGTTTCTATAG
>JALVLD010000089.1 GCA_027033525.1 Candidatus Dojkabacteria bacterium | reverse complement strand
TATAAATAATCTCTCAATTTTTTTGTTATGAGTAAGAATAATTCTCCTCGTTTTATTTTTATTATTGGTGGAGTAATTTCCGGGCTTGGCAAAGGCATTTTTACAGCTAGTTTAGGCAAAATTTTAAAAATGGCAGGATACCAAATAAACATTATAAAAATAGACCACAGATGCAGGTACAATGCGCCCTACAGAGCACGGCGAAGTGTGGGTAACTTACGATGGCGGAGAAATTGATCAAGACTTAGGTAATTATGAACGTTTTTTGCATCAAAAATTTAGTAAAAATAATAATATAACTTCTGGCAAAATTTTAAAGAATATAATAGAAGCAGAGCGGAGCGGTAAATATCTTGGTAAAACAATTCAATATATTCCTCATGTTACAAATTACATTGCAGAAACACTTGTAAAAAATCATCAAGATGCTAAAGCAGATATAACCTTGGTAGAAATTGGCGGTACAGTAGGAGATTATGAAAGTAGTTTATTTTTACATACAGTTGCAAGAATACAAAATACCTACAAAATTGCTACTGTTTTTATGGGCTATTTGCTTAAACCTCCCCATATAAATGAAATAAAAACCAAACCTTATCAACAAGCTTTAATGTTACTTATGCAATATGGAATAAAACCAGATTTATATGTAGCACGAGCCCCAACAACTCCCCATAAAGATAAACTTGAAAAAATTGTTGCAGTAGCAAATACCAATCTGGAAAATATAATTGCACTGCCAGATACATCCAACATTTATGAAATTCCTAAACTTTTATACAAAAAGCCAAAAGCGATAAAAAATCTTTTAACCAAACTAGGCATGCAGTTTCCTAAAAGATCACGATTTTTTGCAAATCAAGTTAGTAAATATGATAATTTTTTGCAATCAATAAATAAAATAAATAAAAAGAAAAAAGCCTTAAATATTGCGATTGTAGGTAAATATACAAAAGCCGGAAATTTTGTTTTAAAAGATAGTTATATATCTGTAGTAGAAGCAATTTATTTTGCAGCATGGCAAAGCAAAGTAAAACCAAATATTGTATGGATAGATGCAATAGAACTAGAAAAGGCCCCCCAACAACAAATCAAGAAAAAATTTGAAAATATCCACGCAATAATAGTTCCAGGAGGATTTGGCACAAAAGGAGTTATTGGCAAAATAAAAGCAATAAATTATGCTCGTATAAATAAAATACCTTATTTAGGTTTATGTTATGGATTACAACTTGCAGTTATAGAATTTACCCAGAATGTAATTGGTTTAAAAAATAGCAATAGTACAGAAATAGATCCAGATACCCCCAATCCTGTAATTGATATTTTGCCAGATCAAAAAAAGCTTCTTGCACAAAATCAATACGGTGCTAGTATGCGTTTAGGTCAGTACAAAGCCTACTTAGTAAAAAATACAATTGTTTATAACCTATACAAACGAGCTAAACGATTATACAAAGACAAATTTGGAACCTACGTGATAGAACGCCATAGACATAGATATGAAGTTAATCCTAAATATCATG
>JALVLD010000088.1 GCA_027033525.1 Candidatus Dojkabacteria bacterium | reverse complement strand
TTCGTAATGTTTAAGAATTCAAATTATGCTATAATTCCATATGCCTTACACCTTCAACCAAGCCAAACTTAACAACCTGCTTAAAGATTTTATTGATAACTACTATAGCCAGTCAGTTTTTGCAGAAGCAGAGCGGGAGAGAGCATCTCGCATTCAAAGGTTCAAAGAGATTGTGTCTGCAGAGCCTTTTACAGAATATGAGCTCTCCGAAATCATAAAACTTGCCTGGTCTACTAATGTTTGGTCTAACAAAGAATGGTACGCAAAGCAGATTCTTCAGCAAAACGGCATTAAAGATCTCAACAAGTATTTTAAACTATTGGCTAGACATTGCTATTTCCATTCTTCGACAAAAAAGAGTAAATAAAATCAAAGGAGAACTTGATAAATAAGAAGAAATAAAAAAATTAGAGGAAAAAAGAAATAAAATTGATAAGATTATTAAAGAAGTTCTTAAATAAAACATCTAATCTAATAAGAAACAATCATGAACAAATACAAAAAGGCAGCAATTAAAATACTTCAAGAGGTTAAAAAGCCACTCCATTACAAAGAAATAACTCGTCTAGCTTTAGAAAAAGGAATACTTGAAACAGACGGTAAGACACCAGAAGCCTCTATGAATGCCCAATTAACCATGGATATAAAAAATAAAGGTAAGGCTTCTAACTTTATAAAAGTTGCTCCTGCTATATTTGCCCTAAACCCGAGCAGACAGGAAAAACCTTTTGAAAACGCAATTACAAAAGATAAAGGAATCGAAGAACAAAGCAAAATAGCGAGCGGATTTACAGGGAAGGCTGGGGAGTATCTAGTTTGCTCGCAACTTCTGTTTAGAGGATTTAATGCTAGTATTATGAGTGTAGATGTAGGATTAGATATAGTTGCGACTAAAAACGGTAGAATGTATGGAATCCAAGTTAAGACTTCAAATTTAAATAACTACAAAACATATGTTTTTGATATTCGTAAAGCATCCTTTAAAAGGCATGAGGCTAGTAATATCTATTATATCTTTGTTTTACATAGTGATATTAAGGACAATTTCTTGATTTTACCTGTTTATGAAATAGAAAAGCTTGTTCAACAGGGAGTTATTTTAGAAGTTGGGCATGGAAAGAGATACCGAGTAAACATTAAAGTTAGAGATGGAAAGGTGTATTTAGGTAAGCGGAGTAACGATATGAGTTATTATTTAAACAATTGGAATTTAATTAAATAATATTAGACCACACTAATAGTACAAAAACTAATTGTAGTTACAGACTTAAAACAAATAGAACAGACTAGGAAACGCATTGCAGATATGCCCAGAAAGCTTTAGGGAATTTCTAAAATTTTGGCAAGACACAAGTGTAGAACAGGCCCATAGCAATTTAGAGGAGTTGATAGATATTATTAGGGCGTTGGGGTTGGTGGAGTAGAATTATAAAATAGATTTATTGCGAACATAATTTTTCAAGAATAATTTTTTATCGATATTATTTTCTCTAAATCAAAATATCTTTACAACTTACCATATCTGGGT
>JALVLD010000087.1 GCA_027033525.1 Candidatus Dojkabacteria bacterium | reverse complement strand
GGTTCGGTAGTGGTAATAATTGTTCTGCTTAGGGTGTATTTACTCCAATTTTTTAATCTTATTCCCCAGTATGTATGCATTACTACGGGTTCATTTTTGTATCTGCCTAAATATATTGTAATGTGTCCTGGTACATATAGCAGAGACCTAAAGGGTCTTGCGTATTTTAAAATAGTCTTTTTCTTTACATCTTTTTTTAGCCCTTTTATGTTGATTACATATTTACCCTCTTTTGCTTGTTTGGCTGAGTTTCTATCTAGGTATATTCCAAATGTGGCAAAAAAATCACGAGTGGTTGCGGAACAGTCTCGACAAAAGGCTTTGCCACCCCAACCGTATGGCTCGTTATAAAATTGCTTGGATATATAAGCTACATTTTTTGTATTAAATTTTACAGGAAACTTCGATATCAAGGCAGAATTGGGCTTTGCAATTTTAGCTATTTCTGCTTTACCATCTTTGCCCCTGACTGCTAATAAAATTTTGCCATTTTTATATGGAAACAGAGTCCCTAACTTTACCAGAGAATATGGTTTTGAACCATTGTATAGTGCCATATTATCTTTTATTGTTATAGCATAATTAACACTTTTAAACTGCTTTATAAAGTTGCTGTTTACTAATGCAAAATCGCTAACTTTTAACCAGCCAAATGTATGCCCAGCGTGTATAAATGCCCACTTTTTATCTAATGAGTAGTGCGATATATAGAGTGGCGTATTTGGGTGAATTTCACTATTTTGGTTGTAGTCAAATGGGTAGTATTCAGTACTTTTATGAGGGTTGCGGTATATGTCGGTTGATGTTGGGAAGGCTCTTAAATTGCTGTGTTTTGTTGAAATGCCCTTTAATTTTAAGCTATTTAAAGCTTTGAAGTTTGAGTTTTCTATCCAGCTAAGAGCTCTCTTTTTGGGTATTAAGCGTTTGTTAAAGCCGTAGATATCTCTTTTTTGAACAAATCTAAATTGCCAATTTAGAGCATTGTGGCTCTCGCCCATACTCTGTTTTTGCCATGGTTCGAAAAATCTATAAATGTAATGTTTTGCATCTTTTAATTGCCTATTCCACGAAACTGGTAAAATTTGTTTTGCATAATAATTTGTATTTTGTGGAATAGTATGCATATCTGCAATATTGTGAATATTTAATCTATCTATTGCACTTTTTGGGCGAACGCTGGGTAAAATGCGATATTTAGCTGTTAAAGAGTCGATAAACAGTAGAAACAAAAGTATCAAAAATCGCATCTAAGCCCCCTTTTTAGGTAATTATAGCCTATTTTTATAACATATGTCACAATTTTTATATATAATGTAGGCAGATATATAAAGGAGAGATTATGAAAAAGTTATCTATATTTTTAATGCTAAGTCTGTTGGGTGGAACAGCCGTAGCAAAAGATTACTGTTACAGCTACAGTACAAGTAGCTTTAAAGCGTACAAAAGCGACTCTAAAAGAGCAGATAAAACAGTAGAGCCTATTAAGAGTGTTATTATAAGACTTCATAAGCCAATAAGTAAAATAACAAATCA
>JALVLD010000086.1 GCA_027033525.1 Candidatus Dojkabacteria bacterium | reverse complement strand
CTCCAATATTAAAGAGCGCATTAAAAGGGCAATTGAAGAACGGCTTTTGAAAGAGCCCTTAAAATATGGCCAGCCCCTTAAAAGAAGCCTTAGAGGATACGGAAAATTGAGGGTGGGTGATTACAGGATAATCTTCAGAGTGGACAAAAATGCCGTTATTGTCCTTAAGATCGGGCACAGAAAAGAGGTTTATAACAGGGTTGGGGTTCGTCGTTGAAACAAGATACCCGGGCCACGACCTTTTTGAGACAGGCTACGTATTTAGCAGAAGTTTTTTACTGAGCCCCCCGTGATTGATATTGCAAAATTTACTTTCTATGGGGCGTTATTGAAGTGTTTTTCTATAAATGAATAAGGTCGAAGTCAGGTCTATTGGAATAGACTGTACGCAGGCTATTAAACTGTTGGAACTTAAATAAAATGAAGCCATTAACAAAGAAAATTTGGTCTCATGAATCTAATTATACAGGAAAAAAGCAATATGTTAGAGAGATAAGAGAAAGTGCTCCACGACATGTGAGCAATTTTAGATCATTAGTTAAGGAGATAGCTAACATATCATTCAACAATCCTGATTTGGCCATTTTTTATAGGGGGCAAAAACGAGAACATTTCGTTACAAAGAATAAAACATCCGCATATCCATCTATTCTTCGGAATTTAAAGAATCAAACAAGTTCATCGCGCCTTTTTCTTTCTCAACGTTATGAAATACTTAATAAAGCTGATGAATTATTATTGGATGCATTTGAAAGCAAGGAATGGAATGGCGAATCTGTATTAACAAAATTCCCTGAGGTTAGTTGGGCAATTTTGCAGCACTATGAGGTATGTAATACTCCATTGTTGGATGTTACAAGTTCTCTTAGGGTCGCATGTTCGTTCGCGCTCCATGATAACGCCAAAAATGGAATAGTATATGCTTTTGGGTTTCCTCATACAAACGGGAGTATATCTTATTATGCTGACGAAGAACTGATTAATCTCAGGTTGTTAAGCATATGCCCACCAGTAGCGATGAGACCTCATTTCCAAGAGGGATATCTTGTTGGAACATTTCCAACGACTGAAATATCAAAGCGCACAATTCAATACGATTTATCACGCCGTTTAATTGCAAAATTTGAAATCAGTAGAGATAAGTTTTGGGACTCAAGTTTCCACGAAATACCGCAAAAAGCGTTATTTCCAGGAGTAGATAGAATGGAACAATTAGCAATGAGTATCCATGAGATATTGCGTGATTGGTGTTCTAATAAAGGCTTTCAGCCGACGCTCCTACCGTCGCGCAACTGAAGCCGAGCGATAGCCAATGCGAAATAGATAGGTTTCAATGGCCTCATGTTTAAGGATTGATGTCAAGAATGGACGACGTCAGCGCAACAAATCCCGTTTCTACCGGTGGAAGCGGCACATTTTTCGAGCAACATGTTGACGCGCTGTTCCTCGCACTTTTGCTTGTGCGGGCGCCGCTCCCAGTTCTGAAGGATTGCCAGGTCGAAAAAGTACATTTTCAAGCAGAGCATCTCGGTTG
>JALVLD010000085.1 GCA_027033525.1 Candidatus Dojkabacteria bacterium | reverse complement strand
CTCCCGAAAGGGAGGGGCCTTTTTTATTAGATAAGAATCTTATCTAAAATAATCAACAATAAAAAATGTCAGAAACACCTAAAGATTCACACCATCGTTATAAAGAAAAGGGACTAGTACTTCAATATACTTGTCCTACTCGCAAAGAAATTCAAGCCTTCTTGTCCGAACAAGCTCGAGGTGTCGAATTTGATACAAACCAATTTGAATCCTTGCGTGAACCAACCTTGCCTCATGTAGGAAAAATCGTATGGAAATTAGACGAATACGACGACACCATAAGATTAGTGGCTGTTCATCGCCCCCCTAATATGTATTTCTTGCCCCCAGAACAAAAGCCCGAAGCTCTCACTCCCACTGAAGGTTTTCCTCCGTTAGAGAAATGGGAAGCATTAATCTTTACTGAAGCTAAACATCAACTTTTTCCTATCGCAGAAATGGGATATACAGTAGGTGCAGAATTAGAAGGACCTACGATCCTTGCTGAAATACCTCCTCAACTGCAAATAGAATTACAACACACACTTGCTGAAGCGCCACTGGATAAAGGAGCTGATGCTTTAAACTTACTAGTCAGTGCAGTTGTTACAGTAACGGCGCGCGATAAACACGCTCCTATACCAGCCTCATGGACACAACGCACTCCTATAACAAATCCTGATTTCTTCGCCATCAACCGAGGCGAATATGAAGAGTACGTTCGGAAAATTCAAGCAGTACTTTTCCGTATGATACTAGAACAACCTACCAATGAGAATCAAAATCCTAATTATCATCTGTTTAGGGAAAGATGGGACTATATAGCTCAAAGTCTAGGGATGTCTGATTTTAGTGAATTATTACATTTTGCCAAACAGTCTGGCATGGAATTAGGATTTTTATATTTTGCAGCTCATCACGTACATGTAGGAATAACAAATAGCCAAGAATACCCAATAAATATCTTTTTTAACGTTGCTCGAGCTTTGGACAATGAGGTCTTAACAAGCAGTATGTTAATGGCAACAGCTAGCACACCTGCAGCATATAATATCTGGCTAGATGACACCCCCATAAGATCAATAGATGCGAGATATGCATTATCAGGTATTCTCCCAACCACTCAACGTTTTACAAGAGGTGGATATGCTAAAAACTATGAAGAACTAATACAAATATGGGAACAAAATACGATGATAAAGGGGGCTAACACACTAGAAAGGATGGCTGGATTTAATGAAGATGGCGAGGCTCCAACAATGCACGGATTACTTAGGATACGAACTAAACTGGGAACAATAGAATTTACCGGGGCAAGCAGCGCTGATCCATTTGCGACCACAATTTACACAATGATGACAGAAACTGTAACTCTAGGAGCATTAATGGGACTAGATTTACACGATGCTTTTATGACACCTTCTGCTATGCAAGGTAGAGATCATATTGAAAAGGAATTATTCTTCCAGGAGATGTTAACACCTCCAACTACTATAGAAGAGTTGCAAAAAAAGGAAAAGTATATAGAAGAAATGCGGGGAATGTGGGAACACTATTTTCAGGTACTATTTACACGAATTGAAGAAGATTTAAAGGCCGTAAGTCAACACACTCCCGACGAACAAACATTAACAAATAAAGCCTATCAAAAAATGCGATGGTACAGACAAGAAATACTTGAGCACCATAAACGTATTATGCGAGGTTTTCGATTTTATTACTTACTACGTAATCCTAATGCTGCAGAAAAGCAAGCACTACTTTCTAGTGATTCTTCTCTTAAGCGATGGTATTCTCTATTAAAAGTTCAGGATAAAGCTGTACATGATATCCTAAGTCTTTGGTGGTTTGAGAACTACGAAATACCTATATGGAGTCTTTGGTACTTCTTACGCGAAAAATATCAGATGGAAGCAGCGGAGATAGAAGTCTTGCTAAGCCAATACGTGATTGACTTATACAAAGCAGCTGAACAATTCTTCAGGCAAAGATTCGCTGAAGTACTCAGAATGTCTTCTTAGTCTCGTACCACCTCCTCTAACCTCATCCCTCTAGAGCCTTGAGCAATAAGGTAGAGGAGGTGGTGGTTATTTGCAAGGTCGCGTACTTTGTCCCACACTTGTTTTTTTAATTCTTGTTTGCTATCGAAAGGAAAATAAAAAATATTTTTTAGCTTTTTATCTAAAGCCTTTTTATAAGCATATTTTGTTAAATTGCCATACAAAAACAAATAATCTAAATCTGTTCTTCCTTGCAAAAAATAATCAATTATCTCTTCATGCTTAGGCTTTTCGAACTTGCCAAGCTCTAACATATCGCCAATTACATATACTTTTGGAGCCTTAAGGGGTAGAGTAGACTCAAATAAATTTTGCAAAGAAAGTGGGTTAGAATTATAAGTGTAGTCAACAATAATTACCTTACTTTTATTTATTTTGCGAGTATAAATTTTGCCTCTTTTGTCGTACCCTTTATAAGAAGCTACTTTTGGCAAATATTTTTTAGGATCTAGATTTAAATGAAGTAAAACGCCAGCGATAGCAGAAATATTTTCAAAAATATGCTTGTTGTAAATTGGCACGTATAAATCAAGCGAAGTGTCTGCAGGCCTTATATACAACTTACCGTGAGTTCCTTTGCTATCTACATATACTTTTTTTATAACAATATCTGCTGGGTTCTTGTACCCAAAAGTTAAAACATTTTTATTTTTTGACTCTGGATAATACTTTACAAGTTCTAGGGGCAACACTATGTTTTTAGTATTGTTAAAAATTTCTCCTTTTGCTTTTATAACATTTTGCAAAGAACCTAAATATTGAGTATGAGCATATGAGACAGTAAGCAAAACACTAATATCGGGCTTAGCAATATCTACTAAGTGGGCAATTTCCCCTAAAGCAGAAGTCCCCATTTCTAATACTGCATAATCTGTATTTTCAGGCATATTGGCTAATGTTAAAGGCAAGCCTATCTCATTATTATAATTGCCAGGATTTTTATAAACATTACCTGCATCTTCCAAAACTAAAGCCATAAGCTCCTTGGTAGTTGTTTTACCTGCAGACCCTGTAATTGCAATCTTAAATTTAGGGAATTTTGCACGATATTTTGCAATTTCTTCAAGTGCACTTAACGTATCTTCAACCAAAATACCATTAGGAAACTTTAAGTATTTAGAATCTGAAGTTATAAAGCCAATTGCTCCTTTTTCTAAAGCACTTTGAATGTATTTATGCCCATCTGTATGTTCACCTTTTAAAGGGATAAAGAAATCCCCTGCCTGTGCTTCTCTAGAATCTATAATAAATCGTAAAATTTGGGCATCCGGCTTAAAATCCTTACTTGTTTTAATACCTACTAAATCAGCTATTTGGCCTAAGGTAAATAATTTTGCCATTAGTATATTATAGCACTATAATTAACCATGCCAGCTCCTATTACTCATATTGTTTTTGCACTTAAAATTATAAACTATTTTGATAAACCACCACGCAAGAATATCGGCGCATATATAATTGGTACAAGCTTTCCAGACATTAGATATTTAGGCACGTTAAAGAGAGAACAAACACATATGGATTCACCCAAAATCTATAATACACAACCTAAAAATTCATTTGAGTTTGGAATATGGCTCCACAACGTGTTAGATATACTACATGAACAGTGTGTAAACCGTTTTAACTTATACGAACTTTTTAATAAATCCTCTCCGCTAGTACATGCTATTAAATTTGCTGAAGATAAATACATATATTCTCTATATTCCTATTGGCAAGAACTAGTACAACTTTTTGAAAATATATATTCTGAAGAACTAAAATACCCAACCAGTAAAAAAGAGATAAAAACATGGCACTTATTAATTACCAATTATATAAAGGAAGAGCCTTCAAAAGAGCAATTGCAACAATTTGTACAAGGGATTGGCCTTGATAAAAATTATACTCATAAATTGTTAGAAGAAATGGACAAACTACACAACTCCAAGACATTTAACTTGTTTTTAAAGGAATTTATGCCTTGTATTTTGCAACTATTACATAAAGATAAGAGATTAGAGGATATTTTAGGTTCTGGGGTTTTATTGGTGGAAGATCGCTAAAATCCCCTCCCAGACAGTACTAGAAATTAAAAGACGAGGAAGTCTACAAAACGAATTTAATTGTAAATTTAAGATCAAAATAACGAATTAAATTTGCATCACGCTCTTCCATTATAAATAGTACTGAAGTCAAAAGTTGACAAATCACATCTAAGTCCGATATAATCACTATACAGGTGCCACAAGGCCCTTTGAAAAGAAGAGGAGGAGGGTATACTCTGAATGGGAGGCGTGACATGGAAAAAATAAAATTTTGGACTTCGATAATCGTCACAATTGCCATTATGGCGATTGTGGCAATTGTGACCATAAAACAGGGGTGGACTGGCTTAGCAGGAGCTGTAATTACAACATTCTCAGGTTTCATTGGCCTAGGATTTTTTACAATCCTGGGTTGGTTCAATTAAAAAATCTTCCACTCCTCCTCTTCTATCTTCCCCTCCTTTAATTGATAGAATTAAAGCCACTCGAAAAAAAAGAAGTTGAAAAAGGAATATAGGTATGTTTCTTGGCACAAAATTTACTAGGATTATTTTACGGTTTGACCGAATATAACACTTCTTTCAACTTTATCCGATAACACTCTTTAAAGCATAAGGAATTCATGGCAACCTTTATTTTCCTACATATAAAATTAATATTTCTATGCACATAACACTTAAATCTTTTTAGTTATTCATCCCTACTACAAAAACTTGATATAAAAATATTCTTTTTATATAATCACCGCAATGAAGACAGCAGTGCTACATAGCCCCATATATCTAAC
>JALVLD010000084.1 GCA_027033525.1 Candidatus Dojkabacteria bacterium | reverse complement strand
CAGCAATGGTATATTGAATCAAAACAACTAGTGGGATAGTGACTTTTCTTCGAGTTTGAAGGATATGTTTATTTCAATTGCATGGCTGCTTGGTGTTATTCATGCCGATGATCTTATTGACTCTTAGATAATTAGACCGCAGGTTACTCCTTCTGAATTACTATAGATAGGAAATGATCAACTCCAGATCAACTAGGCTATGATAGCTATGTCATTAATAGATGAGATTGCCTATTTTTTCAGCAATACTAAATATGATGACAAAAAATGCAAAGCGCTGCGCCACCCCTTCGAATTACCTTTTATAAATATTTACCAAAGTGTATTAGATCCAGTATATGAATTTGATCCATGCAGTAGTTTTTATAAAAGGTTTTCTGGGAGACATTGCTTTTCCTGTAATAATCTTCTATCAATTATGGATTTTAGGGATAAGGTTTCTAAAAGAGTTGGCGCGAGGGCCTATAACGATGAATTATATCTAGCAGAAATAGTAGCATTATTACGCAACAACATCCATGCTATGTGGACATGGGGTAGTCCACTACTCAGAGCATATACATTAATGAATCTTATGGCGCTGCGCATCGGCTGGATCGCTCAAAACTCAGGCGAATACAAATATTACATTGATCATGATATGGGTAAATTCTTTACAGGCCAATTGATAAGATGTTCTGAAATGCAAATCACCACTGATAATACATCTACAGCACCACCAGGTTCGGGATTTTGAACTTCAGTTGAGAGCAAGCAGTCTAAATAACTGTTCTGCTTTCGTGTATATGGCTTTATTGGATTTGGGGTTTCCGCATGGAAGCCTAACGAAAAGGGCTGGGAGCATTTGGCGACACCAGCCCTTTTTGTGTAAGTTTTTGAACTTTTTACATAATTCTCAGGTCTAAATATCGAGGCCTCATCCCCCAATTTCCACAAAAACAGAGAGATAGAAAGTACCAGCTCCACATCTAAAGCAACCCCAACACCAAAACTTTTGCAGCCCTAACCGGGCTGCTTTTGTTTATAGGTGGTATTTTGGGAGGCAAAACCGGTGTTACTGTTGCCTTCGGACTGTCACTGGCAATCAATCTGGTCTCATGGTGGTACTCGGACAAAATAGTGCTAGCGATGACGCGAGCTCAAGAGATATTGCCAGAACAGGATCCTACCCTTCACCGTATAGTTGAGGAGCTGGCAAAATCAGCAGGGATTCCAAAGCCAAGAATTTACTATGTTCCTACGGGCACTCCAAATGCATTTGCTACGGGCAGAGGTCCCGGGCACGCCGCGGTTGCTGTTACTGGTGGACTACTCAATATGCTGACGCCCAGGGAAATTCGAGGGGTTCTTGCTCATGAAATAGCACACATAAAAAATCGGGATGTTCTCGTCTCCTCAATTGCAGCTTCTATAGCTGGGGCGATCATGTGGCTGGCTTCCATGGCCCGATGGGCCGCCATATTTGGTGGTTTTGGGGGAAGAGACGATGACGAAGGAGGCGGGATTTTGGCCCTACTTTTGGTCTCAATACTCGCACCAAT
>JALVLD010000083.1 GCA_027033525.1 Candidatus Dojkabacteria bacterium | reverse complement strand
AAAGCAACAACATCTCTAGGATAAAGCCTAAAACTAATATCAAATAAAACCTGCCCGCTAGGAGGAGGATATACTTTAGAAAGACCGTTTACCTCCAACAAGGGAATTTTTTCCATATAGGTAATTATAGTATGTTATAATATGCTATGTCAAGTATTAAATCAACAAAGATCTGCAAGGCTATTTTATATGGCACTATTATAGGTATTTTAGATGTTATGCCAATGATTGCGCAGCATATGTCAATATGGACTAACCTATCCGCATTTACACATTGGATAATTGTTAGTTTATTCATTGCTATAACAAACATTAGGTTCCTAAAAAATTCTATAACTAAAGGAATAATAATTGCCATTCTACTACTCATCCCAACTGCTTTGGTTGTTTGGCCTTCTGACACAACAGCAATTATGCCTATGAGTTTATCAACATTAATTTTTGGAGGCTTGCTAGGCTGGCTCTTAAAATAGTTGTATTCCTAAATATTCACAGGAATCTTTCAAATTTATAGAGGTCTTTCGAGTTTTTAGCAAAAAGCAATTCTTAATTCTTAAATTAACCCATATAACAAGCTATTTGGCAAGGCCTTTTAATTCATTAAACAATATTTCAAAAGCTTGTTTGGCAGATTTTGCTTCTACATCGCAGCCTGCGGCATTTTTATGACCACCACCATTATATTTTTGAGCAATTTTAGATATATCAATGTCGCCTTTAGAACGTAGAGAACCTATAAATATACCTTTTTTCTCTAGATCTGGCCTAACTGTAAAATATATTTTTACTTCCTTAATTTTACTTAAAACAGAATACAACATAAATAATCTTGCTATGTTCAATTGTTGAGCATTAAGCCCATATGTTTTGCTAATATAGGTGCCAGCTATACCTTGTTTTATACGCAGATTTTTAACCATTTCTTGAAATACCGGTATGCTAATTAAATCCAGCTTTAAATCTAGGGATTCTGCAATATCTGTAAGTATTTTTCCGGGTAATTCTTTGTTTAAATAACTTAAAATGTCTTCAATATATCCGGCTACATAAAATTCATTGGTTGATAAAAATCTAAGCATTTGAGTATCTCCTAAAATTCCAAATAAACTGGCAATTGCACTTTGAATTGTTAAAGACACCTTCAAATTCTTGACAAAAATCTCATAAATTAATTGTGCACATGAAGCAACAGGAGTTCTAAACATTAAAAAAGGTGTTGAAGTAACTGGAGTTTTATGATGATCAATAATAACAATCTTGTCTTGATTACTCGCTAATAGGTTTGCTAGGTTCTCGCCTTTTACTGCCCTACTATACGATGCAGTATCTACTATAAAAATTAAATCTGCTTGTTTTATCTTTTGTTCTACCATAGATAAATCTTCTTCTGCTAAAGCTATAAATAAAGGTGAAACATCTAACTTGCTAGGTCTTTGACTTTGTTCTAAAGGCGGTTCAAAAATTATTGGGGTAATTTGTAAGTGTTTGCTAGCGTTGTTATGTGTGTCAAGTTTATGACCAACTTGGTTTTTCTCTTTAACT
>JALVLD010000082.1:945-1545 GCA_027033525.1 Candidatus Dojkabacteria bacterium | reverse complement strand
TTAAGTAATTTATTACTTGAATTAAATCTTGTTTAAACATTTCTTGTAAATTAGGTATTGGTTCATTTGTAGTATCGGACGATTTGGCCATTTTGTTTGTAAATTTATCAACAAATATGCATGTTCGTTCTTGAGCTGAGCCGCGAGCCCTTTTGTTACAAATCAAAATAATTTTTTTGAATTCTGTGTTCGGATGTAAAACTAGGTGGTTAATTAAAATGCTTGCAACGCTAGTTCGTATATTAACAATGTTATTTAGAATTTTAGTTTCTGGGCCTTCGAGTGTAACATGTGTTAATAAAGTGTTACTTCTTAAGTTACCAACATTAAATATTAATATACCTTTACTCTTTTGTAATTGTAATTCCAAGCCCGTATCCGAACTCATAACTTTGTGTAAAGTTTATATTAGAATTTTCTACTGGTTCATTAGCCTCTTGACCTAAATTATTCTCTTGTATATTAGTTATACTGTTATCGTAAACAGCTCCTAGGTATTCTCTGTTGTTTTCTGCAATACCGCTTGCACCGGCACCTATAAAAATTGTAGGTTTTTTAAAGTAAATGGTACTATTTGTTTTATATTGAGTAAAACTGGAG
>JALVLD010000082.1:0-935 GCA_027033525.1 Candidatus Dojkabacteria bacterium | reverse complement strand
GTATTTAGTTTGTAGGCAAAATTAATTGCAGAAAAGTCTGCGCAAGGCATAAAATCTGTTAATGCTACGAACTGATAATTTTTTTGCAAATTAAAATCTATTGTTAATTTATGGGGCATTTGTAAAGCTTCTAAGGTTTGTTCTTTACTGAGCCATAATGTTTTAAACTGTCCGTAACCAATATTTTTCTTTTTTCCATATCCATGTTGTTCAAAAACTGCAGGTATAATTTGTTGCAGTTTAAAGTATTCCCATTTTTCAGAATTTAATATTTTTATAATTAACCATAAACCATTATTATTAGTTGTTGTAGCTTGTACTTCCCATAAAGCCCCTTTATGTACCTTCCCTAGTTGTCTGTTAATACTATTGTGCATAATTGTATAGCTTTGTCCAACTTGTGATTTACCTTGCTTAATTAAATCTAGAACTTGTTCTTCAGTAGAAAGGTTGTACTCTTTTTTTATTTCATTGAAAAAGTAAGGATAATTTGCAATTGGTACGTAATGGACCTTTTTAAAGCTTTTTCTAAACTTGTTAGGAAATATGTCTTCTAGTTCTTTGCTTAGGTTTAATTTTGCATAAGGTTTGGGTAAATAGCCAAAGTCAAAAGCATCAGAGCCAACAAATATTGGCATGTTTAGCATGTAATCAATAAATTCTTTAGCCTTTTCTTCAGATTCATTAAGATTTATATACCAAATAATATGTCCTATTAATGAGGAATACTTTATAGGTGTAATGTAGTAATTTCGCGGGACAAGTTTTAAAATTTTAATGTTATTAATATTGCGTGTTTGGTTATTCATTGTTTTGTCCTAGGGTTATTTTAATAAAGCCTACAGGCTGTTTGGTTTTTAAATCCATATATTGAGTTGTTGTAGGCGGTAAAGACTTTTTATTGACCTGCTTATTTAGAGAATTCTGTGAAAAGT
>JALVLD010000081.1 GCA_027033525.1 Candidatus Dojkabacteria bacterium | reverse complement strand
TCTCATCTTAATCTCCTCGAATGGGTGTTTTTAGGTGGCAGAGCAAAATTTTAACGCCACCTTTAAGCAAGTCTTTTGATCCTCTGGATCGATTCCGGAGCCTTTGATTAAACCATGATAATAGCTTCGGCATTTTATAGCACCGTCCACCAAGCCAGCTTGTTCAAGATAGTTTGAAAGGGCTCTATAAGTTTCAGCTAGATTAGGATGAAAATGTAAGGAGCGCAGCAACAGTTTTACTGCAGCCTTTTTGTCTCTGTTTAGATATTCGATATAGGCAGCCTGGTTGTAACCATTAAAAATTTCTGGCCAGTATCCAACGTATTTCAAAAAATACATTTTTGTCTTGTTGAGGATAGGTAGGGCATTTTTAACAATAAATATTTTTTTATCTTTTGGGCTGATTTTTTTCAAAGATATTTTTAATGCCTTGGTCAAAATTCCTAATTCATAACAACAATATTGTTTATGAAGATTTTGATAAAAGAAAACAATTAAGCCAATAAGAACCGAGGTTATGACTATTGTTGCAACCTTAAGCAATATCTTATTTTTCATTTTCTAAAAATTTTTGGGAAAAAAGTATGGTAGCAACGGTAAAAAAGGCGAATTTATGATAAGGCATCTGAATCACATAGTCAAAGGTCATGAGAAGAAGAAAGGCAAGATATTGAGCCGTTAAAAATAACGGCCCTAAAGAATCGGAATGCAGAACCAATTTGACACTCCTGAAAAGTAATATGCCTAGAAGGATAGCCCAGAGGATGAAACCAGGCCATCCGGTTTCACCAATTATTTGTGCGTAATCACAATGGGCCTTTTGTACCTGCACCCTTCTATTAAAACATAGTTTGGGATGTACTTTTCGATAAATGGGATATGCAAATCTCCAATTTCCAATGCCCACTCCTAAGAGATTCTTGTTTGCCATATTAATAGAATTCAGTAAGTATGTCCCTCTATCGGAATCCAAATATTTAGCCGGGTTCTTTAAATAGATGGTGATCATTTGGAAGCGGCCCATTGCCTTAGGGTAAGTTTTTATGACGGCAACGAAGGTAGTGGCTGTTGCAACAAGGACGATGGTCAAGGTGAGTATGGTTTTCTTTGCCTGCTTTGCATTACGAAAGGCAATTTTCGCTGAAATAGCAATTGAAAGGAGCAAAAGTGTAACGAAGAAGGCGAAATAGGACGTACGACTTTGCAGCGCAGCAATAAATCCAGCCTCTACCAACGCTAGGATGGCTATTATGGTGAATGCCGCTTTTCTTTTATGGTTTAGAGAATGATAACCTAGATATAGTAAAAGGAACCATTGTCCGGTTATTGCAAGGGCGGCAGGATTTTTATAACCCAATGTAGAGGGGAAATTGGCTCCACTTCGCACCGGTTGGAGCCATGGAATGAGCATTTGGGTCTGAACGAACCCAATTGATATTACTATGAGAAAAGAAAGGCAAATGGAGAAAATTATAAGTGTTAAGTATTTTTCATCGGCTGCCAAGGTTGAAAGTGCAATGAATAGGAGAAAACATGTCCAATATTG
>JALVLD010000080.1 GCA_027033525.1 Candidatus Dojkabacteria bacterium | reverse complement strand
TACACATCATCCGCAACACGAATATCTAAAGAGCTGGGGCCAATCTCTTCTTTACTTGAATTTTTAACAAAACCTTTTTTTAAAAGCTCAGCTATTTCTGTGGCTGATAAAACCCCACTGCTGTTTTCAGGGGTATTCCTAATTAAATCCATGATTAAATGATACAATATATAAAATGAAATTCAAGATAAAAACGCACGAACGTAGCCCCAAAACCCAAAAACGTACCATTAGCTGGCTAAAAACATCAATAAGCGGCTTACTTGCTGGTATAATTACACTTACGGGGATACTAATATACAGTAACTTTTTTTATTTACCAGTCTTCTCGGAGTTTATACGCAGTTTGCAAATTAGGACAAAAGCAAATACTCCTATTTATAAAACTATAAAAATTTATATCTCCCCTGACATAGGGAAACTCTACCTTAATCTAAAGCCAACACTTAGCAAAATCTCGTATGGACAAACTAAACGTTTTAACTTTACAAACAAGCAAGATGCTGATGTAATACTTGCAACTACTCTTACCCCAACACAAGAATCAACAGTACTAAGTTACATAGATCTTGTACCTGTAGCTCACTTATACAGCTTAAAGGAAAACTTTAACTTAAGTTCTAACTCTGAAATTATTACTACTAATTTATTATGTAATTTATTGCAATCAAATTTAAAAAATAAAATTAAATGTCTAAAAAACATAGAAGAAGTTATCAATGCCTTAAAAAAAGACACCAATAAAATTGCCATTCTCCTAGCAACTGATCTTAATCCGCAACTAAAACTACTTACAATTAACAACAATTATTATTTAGATGCGCCAAATAAAAATCCTCTTAGACTGCGAATAATTCTTACGTCTAAAAATGTTGATAAATATGCTATTGGTATTACAAAATCCATAATTAATACACGCAAACTTTTGCCAAATCTAGGCTTAAACTCCAGCCAAATTTTAAAAGTAAACATGACTGGCGTAACTGCAATTACCCGTTCTCTTGCTTTGAAAATAGAACAAACCAAAGACTACAAATGGCCTGCTAAGAAACTTGCAAATTTTTTAAAGGATGCAGATCTTACACATACTTCTAATGAAGTTTCATTTGTGCCTGGTTGCAAACCTACATCTGGGATGCGTTTTTGCTCTAATCCTAAATACGCTGCTACTTTAGAAGCAATTGGCTTAGACATAATAGAACTTACTGGCAACCATAACAATGATTATGGAGTAAAATGGAGTACCTGGAGTATCAATAATATTTACAAACCGCATAATTGGGATTATTTTGGTGGTGGCTTAAACTCTAAAGATGCAGCAAAAATACTTTACAAAAACCTAAAAGGAACCAAACTAGCATTTATAGGCTATAATTATTACGACACAATGTTGCATACTCATGCAATTGCAACAAACACTCATGGCGGTGCCAACTCTTTTAGCTATACAAAACTTAAAAACGATATTTCTGCTGCTAAAAAACAAGGTGCCCTAACAATTGTAGATTTTCAATATACAGAATGCTATGCATACCCAGAAAAATGGGGTACATTATACCCTCCTTGTTATAGGCCTATTGCTGGGCAAACAAAACTTTTTAGAAAAGCAATAGATTATGGGGCAGACGTTGTAATAGGCACACAAGCTCATCAACCCCAAGCTTTTGAAATTTATAAAGGCAAACTTATATTTTATGGCTTAGGGAATCTATTTTTTGATCAATGGGAATGGCCTGGTACAAGCCAAGGCTTAATTCTTACCCACTATTTTTATAATGGCAAACACTTGCAAACAAAAATAACCACAATTAAATACAACAGGAATCTGCAGCCATACATAACTACAGGGAAAGAACGAACCACTTTGCTCAAATACCTTTTAGAGGCAAGACCGTAAAACTAACAAAGGCTATTAATAATACCAAAGTTAGCAAAACTGTATCATTTCGCTACATTTCTAATACTTTCTATACCAGCCAAAGGACTTGTATCTACACTAAAAAACCTAAAATTATCAATCCAACAAATATTCTATAAAACCCAAATCCCTTAAGTGAATTATGCTTCAAATATTGCAAAAACCACTTTACAGCAAACAGCGCAAAAATAAATGCAACTATACTAGCAAAAAGTAATATTTTTAAATCTGCCAAAGGTAGATTCCATGCTTGTATTTTATAAGCATCATAGAAAGCTGCTGCTGATAATGTAGGTAAACCTAACATAAACGAATATTCTGCTGCTTGATCACGTCTAAATCCCATAATTAGCATGCCTAATATAACAGCTCCACTTCTAGATACTCCGGGAATAATTGCTAAAGCTTGGATAAAACCTATAAAAATTGCTTCTTTATACGAAAGTTTAGTTATTTGTTTTTTATTGTTGCCATAAAAATTCTCAACAATTATAAAGACAACACCAACTATAATTAAAGCCCAGGCAATTACAGTTAAATTGTTTAAAAGATAATCCTTAAAAATTCCATGTGCCAAAAGCCCAATTATTGCTGTTGGAATAAATGAAGCTGCTAAAAGCCAAATTAAGTTCCAATTTTTCAAAAGTTTTTTAATATAAAGTACTATAATTGCCATTATAGCTCCCATTTGAATAAACACCTCAAAAAATTCCACAAAATGTGTTTGAGTAAGTCCTACTAGCCTTGCTGTGATAACCATGTGTGCAGTAGAAGAAATTGGTAAAAACTCGGTTATCCCTTCCACAACAGCCATTATAAATGCTTGAACAAAATTCATAACTCTATTTTAGCATTTTGATAATATTTAGCAATTTTGCAACAAAAATTATGCTAGAATAATTAATAACTTAACAATTTATGCTATGCAAGTATATTTTGATAAAACTCT
Organism: Candidatus Dojkabacteria bacterium; assembly: GCA_027033525.1. Taxonomy (GTDB): domain Bacteria; phylum Patescibacteriota; class Dojkabacteria; genus JALVLD01. Next base: position 2,033 of record JALVLD010000080.1, on the reverse strand, counting down.
CCATATTGCAGGAATAAAAGACAATTCTACTGGTTTTTCTGTTTGTACAATATTACAAAATCCCTCTGAAAAACGTGCAGCAATTACAGCATATTTAGGCGCCAGATACAGCCGAAGTGCAGATGCAATGATAGATATTGCCCGTGAAATAAAAGCCGCTGGTACAGATGCTGCAGCTCGTTTAGAAAAAATATTCCATGGTTATGGCCATAAGTCTGTTGGAGATATGGCTCAAGTATTTGTGTGTATAGAAAATGTACCAATTTTTATCTCCATGCATACATTTTATTCTAATCCTGTATACTCTGGACAAGAACGCTCTACTCGTTTCCAAGATTTTTCCAAGCCAAATTATTTAAAACTTCCCAAAGGCACAGACAAGCAAGCAGAAGAGTTATATACCAAAGTTATGAATCATTGGATACAAGTTTACACCCAACTTAAAGATAAAACTTACACTGTCTTAAAACAAGTATACAAAATAGACGAAAACAATTCTAAACAAGCATCTGCTTTACGTGCACGTGCATTTGATACAGTACGCTATTTTGTGCCTTTAGGCATGAAAACTAGCTTTGGAATTCAAATGTCTGCTAGAAGTTTTGGAGAATTTATTTCTTTTTTAGGTGCAAGTCCAATAAAAGCAGAGCAACAAATTGCAAAAATGCTTCTAGACCTACTTAGCGGTAATATAAAAGAACTATCCAAAAAAGGCTACATACCAGAAGCAGATGGATTAGTACGCCATACTGAGCCTAATTTTGCCCGGGTAAAATCTACTGCGGAAATATTAAAACTAATTGCAAAATATATAAAACCAACCCCCAACAACTTGGTAAGCAAACACATCACACATGGTTTTAAACTTTTTACAAAACACGATATTAACCTAGATATTATTACTCATTATGCTCTTATGTTGTATCCAAACGCTAACTTCGAAATTAGTAAAGAGCAAGTACACGAACTTAACCTAAAAATTGGAAAAATTTTAGCTAAATATCATAACCACCATGTACAAATTGGCAATATAGCTCAAACAGGTGCAGTGCTTTTTGATGGTTTTGCAGATTTAGGAACTCTAAAAGATCTTAATAGACACCGAAGCTTGGAACGCTTTACCCCTGTATGGGAACCAAGTGGCAATATTTTAGGTGAATTTGAACGCTCTAACAAAGATATGTTTGGTTTGGCAGATTATCTTGAACACCCGGAATTAAAAGAGCTACGTAACGAATATAAAGAAGCCTATTTGCAAGGCTACGAGCTCCTTGCAGAATGGCTAGAAAAAGCTCCTAACTTAGTAAGCCAAGAAACATTTAATGAATATACCCGATACTTACTTACTCATGGACATAAAACACGTTATAGGATTTACGGTTCATTAGATGATTTGCAATACACTATAAACTTAAGGACCCGAAATGGCGGACACATAGCTTATAGAAATCTTACCTACCATTGGGGCAAAAAACTTGCACAAAAATTCCCGCTTTTTGAAGGCTTTATGGAAAACATTGTGCCCGTAGATCCGTTTAGCCGAGAACAATTTATAGATAGAAGCTAGCCAGTTGGTACAGGGGCTACACAAAACTTAAGTTTTACTTAATTCTTAGTAGGGAACGTTTCCCACAATACAATATCTTCTGCTTCGAGATCACTTACATCTTCAGCATATATTAAGCCTTGTTTTCGTAAAGGAGCAATATAGGTCTTGTGAAATTTATTAAAAGTAAATTCCTTTTTATTTGCAACAAAAACAAATTGAATACCAAAAGAGACTACAGAAGTTGGGCGAACTAAAACCTGAATAAATCCAGGTGTATTAGCCCACTTTTCGGCTATTTTATAAACATCTGGGTATCCTGCTTTTTTGTAATTAAATTTTACAACCCCAGCAACAGCCAAAAGCTCGTTTGGGGAATATTTTTGTAAATCTTGTGCTGACATATTGACACAACTGACAAATTATTTATGGGCAAAGCCCCTGACCAACTGACTATATAGGATTATATCATATAATGCATAAACGC
>JALVLD010000079.1 GCA_027033525.1 Candidatus Dojkabacteria bacterium | reverse complement strand
CATTTTTACCAACTAACGCAAAATTTTCACCTGCATTTATCTTAAAACTAACGCCCCTTAACACCCAATTTTTAGACTTTGGATACTTAAACCATACATTTTTAAATTCTATTTGTAAGGCTTTTGTGTTTTTAAAAACATCTTTAACTTTACTTGGCTTGTTACTTTCCCCCTTACTTTTACTATTTTTAGTTGTCTTAGAATACGCACCTTCTTCTGGCAATGTAATAAATTTATAAAAATCTTTATGCAATTTAATGTCTGACAATACCGCGCTTATGTCTCTAAAAACAATTTCTGTGTAAGAATCTGCCATTTTGAATATTCCATAAACTACATAAAAAGCTCCAACAGTTAAAACACCTGCTGCAATATTACTTAATAAAACATATAAAACCCACGCCCATACAGCTAAACCTAATAGCTCTGTTATAGTTAAAAATGTGTAGCGTTTTCTTTCATTATTTACTTGTTTTTTGGCAAATCTAGAAGTTAATTCTATTGCTCTATTTATTAGCCAATTATTTAAATTTAAAACCCTAAGGAACAATCGTTGTTGTGGATCCTCCCTATAAATTGGATAAGCATACGACCCATATTTCACTTTTGCATCAGAATTAGAATCCCAAATATTCCAATGTTCTGCTCCATACTTTATATTTGCCACAAGCTTAATTAAAGCTATAGCCAAAATAGCAACAACAAAACTCTTATTAAAATGAGCTAAAATTACGACATAAGCTAGCAAAAGTATAGAATAAACGGTTCCAAAAACTAAATTATAAGTAAGTGCACTAATTTGCCAAACATTACTATTAACCCTGCTAGAAAGTTGAGCCAATTTAGGATCTTCAAAAATTGCAGGAGGCAGTTTTGCCATTTTAGAACCTAGCCAATAATCATGAAAAGCCTCCCTATAGGCGCTAATTTTCCGGCTAAAATATTCTCCTGCTGTATAAGAGAATACCCCTAAAACCCAAACTAAAATTTGAGCAGTAAACAAACTAATTAATTTAGGTGATAAAATACTTTGCCCTGTTTTTATGCTAGTTACAGCAATATCTATAAAACTACCACCTATAAATAAACTTATAAGGCCAGAAATTGGTATTAAAGTTTCTGCAAAATAGTACAAAATAACGTCTTTACCATAAAAACCAATCCAAGTTTTAAGAAGCATATGCCAAATTTTTAAAACATGCGCAATTGAAGCAATTTTTTGTTTTACCTTGCTTACTAAAATTTTTATAAACTTTTCTTGCATAGCATTATTGTAACATTTTAGATAAAATATAAATTTAAAAATATTGTAGAATTAGGGGCGGTGCGTAAGCGATGACTATGAAGGATATTCAACTATAATTAAACTCCCCGAAACAAATAAATTACAAAATTTTAAAGCCAAATTGTATTATTTACTTGCTCATTTTGTAAAAATATTAAATGTAAGTAGTGGTATTATAGCATAAAATCGAACAGGTTGTGTAAAAATAATGCCTCAATCCTTCCCCCTCTCCCTTAAATCCTTCTCTATTTGATGCTTCAACAACATGTTTAA
>JALVLD010000078.1 GCA_027033525.1 Candidatus Dojkabacteria bacterium | reverse complement strand
CAGAAGTTGGCAAAATTCTTTTTGATAAAACTTTGCCAAAAGAAAAGATTTCAAATTTAATTGCAATAACCAAAAAATACTTTAGCTAGCTTATGTACGCATAAATTGTTTATCTATTTCTTCAGCAGTTAATATCCATACTAGGCGTCTACCGTGTGGACAAGCATATGGAATCCTGCAACTTAATAATTGTTCTACCATTTGCTTTACTTCTTGCTTATCCATTTTTTCATTTGCACGAATAGAATTATGACAAGCTATAGTTGCAATAACTAAACTAAATTTATTATCTGTAACAAAATCTACATTATTTAAATCTACTTGTGCTTGGTTATAATCCTTAAGCTGATCTAACAGATCCCTAAAAACTCGTTCTATGTCGGCATATTTTAGGAAAGCTGGAGCTTGTTCTAAGAGCACTGCACCGTTTTTAAGCTTAAACTCAAATCCTAGTTTATTAATTAAGTCTTTATGTTCGCGTAATAATTCTTCTTCGAATGTCGATAAACGAATTTCAGGAAAACCTAATAATCTTTGCCCCTCAGTCTTTTTACCTTTAAACCTATCAATTAAGTTTTCATATCTAATTCGCTCTGCAGCAGCATGCTGATCTATTATCCAAATCTCTTGTTCCCACTCTACTAATATATACCTATTTAAAAGCTGCGAAACCGAACGAATATGTTGGATTTCTTTGGTAGATGTCATATGGCTATATAGCTCGCTTTTAGCCTCAAAACTCTTGTTAGCAAGATTATCTTCCCTATAAATTTCTACATCGTAGGTAGATTTAAACAAATCTGCCTGGAACGAAGCTGTTGGCATTTTTATCTCCCTATTCCTTAGACGGTTTAAGGCATTTTCTTGTTCTTGATCTATTTTATTTGCTTTATAAGAAGCACCATAGGAACTATAAGTTGCAGCCCCGGGCTTTTGCATTAAGCCCGAAAAACTAGCAGAGTCACCCAAAACATGCAACTCCTCTTTAATATTTGCACTAAGGACTCGTCTTACTGCTCCCTTTACAAACGAAAAAACTCTATAGGGATTTGCAAATTTAACTTCGAGCTTCCGCGGATGCACATTAACATCTACGTATCCTGCAGGCATATTTACAAAAAGTAATGCACTCGCTTTATAAGAGTGAGGCACATACTCTGCTATCCCCGCGTTTACTGCAGACCACAGTCCCTTATCCTCTATATAACGACCATTTACAAAAAACTTCGCAAACTTTGCACGCTCTCCCAACAACTTTGGGTGCAACAAGTAAACCTCTACCTTAAAATATCCATCTGTTACCTCTCCATTTATAAGCTGATCTTTTGTCAAGCCTAATAATTGCAAAACTCTATCTAGACGATTTTTGGTTGGTAGCAAATCAAACACCTCTTTATCGTCTTTAAAAAATCGGATTCTGTGATTTGTTGCAAAAAGTGCTATATTCTCAACAACACCCAATATATGCTTATATTCGGTTTGAGCACTTTTTAAAAATTTTAATCTTGCAGGAACATTGTAAAACAAATCTTTTACCTCAACCACTGTCCCGACAGCTCCACTATATGGTTCTAATTTATACTTATTGTTTTCTAACACAACTAGCTTAGCACCAAGCTTACGTCCTTGAGGCCGTGAGGCGATACTAAATTTAGACACCGCTGCAATTGAGGATAAAGCCTCGCCTCTAAAACCAAAGGAAGAAATATTTAACAAATCTTCAAAATTTTTAATTTTACTTGTAGTATGACGCTGTAGTACCAAGGGTAAATCGTCAGGATCAATACCTTCGCCAGTATCCTCTACCCTTATTAGTCTTTTCCCTCCTTCCTCAATAAGAATGGTAATTTCCCCAGCATTTGCATCCAAACTATTTTCTAACAACTCTTTAACTACACTAGATGGGCGCTCAACAACTTCCCCTGCAGCTATCTTATTTACTAAATCCTGAGGTAATTTTATTATTTTGCCCATGAACAAATACTTCCTAGGAATTATCTACTTCTTGCTCTATCACATCCTCTAAGGCATCTATTTCTAAGGTTTCGGTCTTTTGCATAATAACCTCGGCCCTTGGTCTATGCTTCCCCTTGGACTTAGCCTGTTTTGCTAAATCCCTTATCTGCTGTTCAATAACCCTTAATAATACGAGCGTCATCTCTTCTCTAATATCACTAATCTTTTGCTCTCTATTTTCTGAAATTAATATAACAATACTAAAAAATATGGCCTCTAGAGATACTACTAACGTTAAAAAACCGAAAGGATACGGGTCAAATGGTTTTATAGGAGTTAGGCCTATATTTATTACAATCCACAAACTAAACCAAATAGCATGAAAAACTAAAAACTGCATGCTGCCTAAATTTTTAGTAAGCATGTCGGCTATACGCTCTACTTTCGTACGCCTTTTAGACATACGTGCTTTAAAACTTATATACTGCTCATCTATTGTTAAGCTATTTCTCCCTTGTTTTACTTCTGCTTGCATAAAATATTATAAGGCAATTAAGGAAAACACGCAAAACCAGAGCTCAAGCCCCCTGCATTATTAAAACCATCTCCTGAAAGAATCCTTTGATTTAAGGTTAAGTGTAATCAAGTGGATGATACAATAGAATATAAAACATTCTACTGTATCTCTAATACACACCTTGTCCCATAAATACACTCACGGTATAATACCGCAATTACATGCAGCTTACTGGTATAGAGCCAAAGGATTTAATACAATCCGATCACAAAATTTTCAAAGTTGTCTACGGCCATTTTGCCATTGCTAAACATCCTTTACTTTTTGCAACAAATAAACATCAAGATTATCTAAGAATTTTAAAAAATAATAAACTTAATCCTGCCGTCCGGGCGATTGCTTTGTGGCTATATGAGTGGGCGCAAAAAGCTATGCCTAAAGAAACTAATATAGTCTACCATGCAACTACTGCTTGTACACAAATCCATACAGGCAGGCAAATCAAAAGCTTCCTTTGGTACAACAACGAAATTAATATCACCACCAATTTCTGGCACGGACTCCATACAACTTTATACTCCCCAGACCAATCGAGTTTAAAAGTTTTACAGGCTAGAAACCCTAATAGAAGGCTACAACTTGCACGTATTATACTGCCATTCTCAATATTTGATAAAAGCGTTCCTGTATTTGTGCAACAACGTTTCGCCCCACAGAAAGCCACATTAATAGCACGTACACAACAAAAACTCCAAACTTTCAAAATAGGGAAAAAACTTCTACACCTTATGGAACAAAATACATTAAAATTAAACCAACTTGCCCAAAAGAAATTGCAAGCTGACTTAAAATTCCGTGTACTAATCGATCTCTTGGGTACCAGTTTACAAATCTCTAATTTTGGCTTATACACTCCTGAGGTACTAGGGCAATTATTCCCCAATACTAATATTAAAATTGTCCGACAGAAAGGGCACACCATGGTATCATGGCCAGTCGCTAAAGATTTTGATTTAGAACAAACAATTAAAAAGATACCTCAAAAAATAAAACGCCTCAAACACCCGGAGATTTTGGGATTTTGGCATGATGTATTCGATATTATTAGTTCTTATTATTTTAAATCTCCGGAGCCCGCATATTTACAATTACTACTATTGCAAAACAATTACTTGGAAACCTTATTTAAATGGAGTAAAACGCACATAAATTTATCCACGCCAGAAATTAAAGAGCTTACCCAAATTATTACTGATATAAATAGCCAATTACTCCTGGAAGAATACCTGTATGCTAACACGCTACCTTCCCCTAGCTATTTTGTTAATCTTGAACCTAATGATGCAAATAATGCTTTTATTGTTCTTAAACAAGACAATCTACCTCTAAAAATTAAATGTTTAAATAAAACATTTTCCGCAACTTTAAGAGTCGAATTATAACTACTTACCTTCGACTCTATCTTTAATTGCATCTACCCGCTCAAACAGGCTATCCAACGCCTCTTTATAATTAGTTTTTATGGAAGGATCACTAAACAAGGCTTCAATTGCACTAGCCACTCCGCTTAAAATATTCTCTAAATCATATTCCTCACTTTCAGGCAATATACCTTGCAACATGGTCTTTATGGCTCCGGGCCACTTCTCCAAATTAGGTCCCAATTCTAAATCAGATTCCCTACCTACAAACAAGCCTGGTGCTACCCTTTTAACTAGCAAAACATTAGCAACAAGTTTTAAAGCTTCAACTCTAGCAGAACTCCCTGGCTTACCAACTCTTGTTGCTAATTGTTCAACATCTATCTGCTTTACGGCTTCCCCTATAACCTTTAACCTAGCTGATGCAACCCTAACAGCGGCTTCATTCAGTCGTTGCATCTCTTCTAATATTGCACCCACATCTTTACCATCTCCTAATTCTTTTAGCCACTTAACCAACCTTTGTCTTCTTACTTCCATCCCGGCCGCTGAACGCTCATGGACTTTGACACCATAAATTTCCGCGATACTTTTAACTAAAGTAGACAGAACCATGGTTCTTACAAGCCCGTCTCTTAAATCATTTAAAGCTTCTTTTTGATCGTCGGTCTGCAACTTTTCCTCCAACTGAGGATGCAACAACCAAACACCATACAGTTCTCCAAATCTATCTGCTATTACATCGGTTACTGCCCCAAATTCCCTTCCTTGATTAGTGGCACGGGCATAAGCTCCATCTAAAACATCAAGCACTGTACCAACATCAATGCCTCTAACTGCTTTAGGTCGTTTCCCAGATGCCAAAGTCTTTAAATTTAACATATAAATTTCTAAACCTGCCAAAGTTATATCATCAGGAGTAACACTTTTGGGGGTTTCTCGTAATTTTTGAACCAAATCTGATTCCGGAGGGATTTGCTTAGTCAAATGTAGCAATCGTAATGTTGCTTTTACAGGGAAAGCATTACAACATTCTAGCACCTTTTGCGCCCTACGCAAAAAA
>JALVLD010000077.1 GCA_027033525.1 Candidatus Dojkabacteria bacterium | reverse complement strand
AAGAGATTGATCTCAATATCAACCTCATATTTTGGCCACATGCTGATAAAATGGCATTTAAATCGTCACCATCCTGGCCTTTCAAATAATTCTTGGATAATCTGTTTTTTTGTTTGATATGACTAATTTTGGCTTCTATTGCGCTCCTGCGCCTAAACCATCGGCGGGGCGGTGAGTTTTTCTTTTTATATTGACCAGGCAAGTAAACTTTGGCCGTTCCATCATAATCATAACCGCGATACCCCTTGTCTACAAATATGGCTTCCGGGGAAAATCCAATCATTCGCTCCATCTGATCTATTGACTCCTTTAATGTATGGCCATCATAAGGATTCCCCTTTAAATTAATAGCTCCTACGATAAAGCCTTTCTTTGAGGTGGTAACCAATGAAACTTTTGTACCAAATTCATACCCGTCTGGCCACCGGACAGGTTTCTTATGGGATTTCCCTTTGGCAATGCAAGCCACATGGGGTTCATGTAATGAATAAAGTTTGTTTTTATCATGCCTCTTTTGATTTAATAAGCGGTCTACCAAATTTAATAACTCCTTAAATGCTTCTTGAATCACTTTTGAGTATTTGGATATTTTACGTTTGATGTCACGGTATAAACGACCTAAGTAGGTCCTTAACTTCTTTATTTGTGCCCTGGCTTTCTTCATCTTGCGACTATGAACATAACGCTGAGACATTATTAATGCCCTCTTGCCTACTCGCAAATAACTCTGACGCAACGGAATACCATACGCCTTGGCAAGATCCACTAACTTCTCTATGGCTCGATAATACAACTTACCATCGGTCGGATAACTAATATTCTTCTCCATAACTGTAGTATCAACATTTACTCGTTTCATATCACTTCGTTTAATGACTTTTAATTTCAAACCACTCTTAATGGTGGCCTGTAACATCTTCTCTAATTCTTTATCTTTTAATCGCTTACGAAATTTTATCATGGAAGTGGGATGTATGGGAAACTCGGTTTGAAAGTATTGCATTCCACTAAAGTATTGCCAATAAGGATTCTCTAACCAACGGACAATCACTTCTTCATCCGACAAATTGTACGTGTATTTCAAATAATGTAGAGAAACCATTAAACGGATGGGCTTGCCCGGACGGCCTGTTTCCAATTCGTACAATCCTGAAAGTTCTCCCTCCAAATCATCCCAATTTACATTATGAGCAAGAATGACCAAAGGATGCTTCATGTTAATGATTTCTCGTAATGGTGTTCTAAATAAATCTTTACTCTTTCCTTCTAAATTTTCTGTGCGGGATAGCAAGTACTGAACCTCCAATTAGTCGATTTAAATTGCAAGCTTTTTGATTTAAATTTTTAATATCTTGCAATTTAATATATTAAATTTGAGCACTTAGTCCTAATATTTCTAACAGGTTAAGACCTTTTTCAGGAACAACTATTTAATATCTATATTTATGCACCTAATTTGTATTGGAATTCATGCTATTTAACGCATCTCTTGCATTAATTGTTTGTTCTTTTTTTAAAATAACGTTAAAAAGAACTCCCATCAGAAAATCCAAGCAATAACTCCGATAATGCTAATC
>JALVLD010000076.1 GCA_027033525.1 Candidatus Dojkabacteria bacterium | reverse complement strand
GTATAATGTTATAGACAGCTAAATAAGTATGCAAGAATTTTTTAATGTATAGCAATTGTATTCTATAGTTAATGAAACAAATACCACGAATATGATATAATATTAGCATATGAGATATTGCGGTGAAGGTAGAATCGCACCAATAGGGCAAATTGGCAATTAACTGATTTCCAACTACGTGTTGGTACTCTCTATTTTGCGCTCCAAACGGTGGTCTAAATAATAAAAAACTTGTAGAGCCTATATGGCTGTTAAGCCTCTCCATGTCTTAATTAAATTTCTCATTTTACCACCCTTCATTCCCTAAATACCATTCCTCATAATAAACTGGGCCAGAAATAATGTAGGGTTCGGTATTTGGCTTGTTATTGGTTCCGCTATTTTGTTTATTATTTTTTACCCCTGTAAATCGCTCAGGAAAATTTTGCCATTTGCCCTGTTCTTTAAGTTTTAAATATTCCTCGTAGCGTTGAGGCATGGTTTGCCATGAAGAATGGGCTGGGCTACTAAACATTCCTGGAAATGTGTTCATTTGCTTAATCTCTTCAAGCGTGGCCCACATATATTTGCCTTCTGTTGGATCTGGATCAAATTTACCTGCTACTTCATAAACATCAAAAGTGTATAAATAAAAGTCAGATTCGACATTTATGCCCAAATTAGATTCTAAGGGAGCCTTTGTATTGTTAAGTTTAGATTCTTCTTGGTTCACGTCCTTTAAAATAATATTGCGCTCAATTTTAATTAATCTCCAGGCTAGCATATCTAAGCCAGTTTCCTCTTTAAATTCACGCATTGCTGTTTCTACTGGGCTTTCCTTTGCAAAAACTTTACCAGCTGGAAATCCTACAAATCCGTAATATGGTTGCTTTAATCGCTGATAAACTAGCCATTCATAGCCTCTTTCTGTTTTCCTTATTGCCCTAATAGCAACGCCTCTTTTAGCGTAAGTAGCTTTTACATTAGAAGTAATATCCACATCACTTGCAAACTCCTTGCCTTTTGGAGTAAACATATATTTACCGTCTTGCATAGTAATAAGCCCCATTTGCTTGAGCTTTTTTAAATGGTAGGTAAATTGGTCTGTTGGAACATTTTTAGGCCTTAATTCTCCAAAACTCGCTTTAATTTCCTTTATAAGCACAGTAAATATATGCATTTGTATGGGGTGCAACGGCTTTTTGTCTGTTGTTTTTATGTTTGCCATAATAAAAGGTTAATAATTTATTGTTTAACAGTTTGTCTGCTCCTGCGCAAAAGCTAGTCTTTATTTATATGTATTTTGCCAGCAATTCTCCGCCCGTCAAGTGAAATTAATTTAAGTAGAATAAAAATTTCATCCCAAACAAAAAACAATATTTAAGCACAAAAGCTTGGAACTATAAACTTAATCCTTTCAACAAGAGCTTCCAAAAAGGCAAAATTTCTATGCAACCCTCTTTTCCCTCATAATCTTCAGTTATTACATAACCTTTTTGCACAGTTTTTAGCTTAAATTTATCTAGGAACTTCTTTATTTGCCTTGTTTCTGGTTGTCCAGCTTTAACTTCTACAGGAACCAGTTTGTTATTATGTTTTAAC
>JALVLD010000075.1 GCA_027033525.1 Candidatus Dojkabacteria bacterium | reverse complement strand
GGTAAAAATCATTTAAAAAGCTAATTTTGTCTAGTTTACCTTGGGCTATTTGGTCTAAATTATCTTCCATTTGAGCTGTAAAATTGTAATCAACAATATTTGGAAAATGCTCTAATAAAAACTGTAAAACTAATTTACCTGTATCTGTTGGTACTAAATATTTAGATCTTCGCTCTACATATCCTCGCCTTATTAAAGTGTCAATAATAGTAGCAAACGTTGAAGGCCTGCCTATCCCTAATTTTTCTAGTGTTTTAACTAATGTTGCATCTGTATACTGGGGCTTAGGCTTTGTTTGAAATTCTTGTATATCTAACTTGCTTACATTAAGCTTTTGGCCCTGCTTTAAATTTTGCAATTTTTGCAAGTTTAATTGTTTTTGAGTATTTTCCCCAGATTTATTGTTTGTATCTGCATTTTCAGACTTATTAACTTCTACTTCAATTACGCCAGCAACCTTACCATAAACTTTTAAGTACCCTTCAAAACTCAGAAATTTTTCTTTTACTGCAAAAATATTAGAATCTATTTCTTTATTGCCTGTTTGCGGCATTAAATCTAGACTTGCACTTATTATTGTATATTCTGCGGGTTTCATTTGAGTTGCTATTGTTCGCTTCCAAATTAAGGAATATAACTTAAAATGTGTTTCTGGTATTTTACTTTTTAACTGGCTTGGCTCTATATTTAAATATACGGGCCTAATCGCTTCATGGGCTTCTTGGGCTAATTTTGCTTTTGTTTTATACTTACGAGGCATAGGATTTAAGTATTCTTGCCCTAATTTTTCTTTTATATACTTTCTTGCTGTATTTATAGCTAGGTCAGAAAGCTGCACAGAATCTGTACGCATATAAGTTATTAAAGCTTTTCTACCTAATCCAGGAATATCCATACCTTGGTAAAGCTCTTGAGCTATTCGCATTGTTGTTTTTGCAGAAAAGCCATAGAGTCTATTTGCCATTTGTTGTAAAGTAGATGTTGTAAATGGAGCCGGAGGACTAGATTTCTCTATTTTTTGCTGTATATCTTTAATTGCAACTTGCTTTATACCAGCAAGCTGTTCTTTAAGCAATTCTACCTGCTCTTTTGTTAAAGCTTTTTTAGCTAAAGTCTTTGGATTAACTAAATAAAAGGGCAAAATGTCTGTTAGAATGCCGAAATAATAAAAGATTTCTGGTACAAAATTATCTATTTCTTGCTGACGCTCCACAATTAATCGCAATGCGGCAGATTGCACACGCCCAGCAGATAAACCATACCTAATTTTATGCCACAAAAGTTCAGATAATGGGTAGCCTACAAGCCTGTCTAATATGCGACGGGCCTTTTGAGCCTCTACTAAATCTATATTTAATTTTTGAGGATTTTGTATTGCCTGTTCAATTGCTTGCTTTGTAATTTCATGAAAAACTATGCGAGCAAATTTAGGATCATTAGGATAGAGTTCAGATAGTTTGTAAGTTGTAGTAGCAACGTTACTAGATTCATTGCTTGACACAATTTTTGCACTCTTATTTTTAGCAGATTTTTTAGGCTTAGATGCTGTGCTCAGTTTACCTCCATTTGCTAAATAAATAAC
>JALVLD010000074.1 GCA_027033525.1 Candidatus Dojkabacteria bacterium | reverse complement strand
CTAGACATCCTAGTAAGGTTGAGTTTGTAAAAGATATACACTTAGATCTAAAACGGCGTGATTTCACGATTAATGCTTTAGCTATTCCTTTTTTGCCTAGATTATTTGCAAAGCATAAAAAATATAATATCAATAGGAAGTATGTTTTTAAGTTGCCGGTCATAGATGATTTCGGCGGCATGCAGGATATTGCAGCCAAACTTATTCGTGCTGTTGGTAACCCAGAAGACCGGTTTAAAGAAGATGCCCTACGTATGTTAAGAGCTTGTCGATTTGTAGCTCAACTGCAATTTAGATTAGAAGAAAAAACTAGCAATGCTATTTCTAAGATGAGTGTAAATATTAGAAGGGTTGCCATTGAGCGGGTAAGAGACGAGTTTTTGAAAATGTTAGAAAAATCTCCTAAACCTTCTCTGGGGCTTGAGTGTTTAAGAGTGCATGGTTTATTAAAATACATAATTCCTGAGTTAGTGGAGACTGTAGGTGTTGCGCAGCCTCTTGGACATGTGCACGATGTTTACAGGCATACATTACGTGTAGTGGATATGGCCTTGCCTCATATAAGGATGGCAGCTTTGTTGCATGACATTGCTAAACCTTATACCGCAAGGGGGGATGGACATTTCTATGGCCACGATGTGAAAGGGGCAGCCATTGCAGAAAAAATATTAAAGCGTTTGAAGTTTCCTAAAAAAGAGATTAAGCGAATTACTACACTTGTACGTGAACATATGTTTTTTTACCAACCCGGGGTTTGGACAGATTCAGCAGTTAGACGTTTTATCCGCAGGGTTGGTTTAGAATATATAGAGGATTTATTTGCATTGCGCCTGGCTGATTCTAAAGGAAATCCTAAAAGTGAATGGGAACCAGCCGAAATTACCAAATTCCGTGAGCATATACAACGGATTTTAGATCAGGAGCATGCTTTGAAAATTACCGATTTGACAATAAATGGCAATGATTTAATAAATAAATTTAAATTAAAGCCTGGGCCATTAATAGGAGAAATTTTAGAGTTTTTGTTAGAGCAGGTCTTAGATAATCCTAAGTTAAATAATAGGAAAAATCTACTAAAGTTAGCCCGCGATTTTTTAAAGGAGTATAGATCGAGAAGGGGTAAGAATATTAGTATTTAAGCTTGTCTGCTTTTGCATTATTAATGATTATTTGCTAGAATAGTCCAGCATTATATTAGTTGATACTATGAGTTTATGCCAAATACAAAAAGTGCAGCCAAAGCTTTAAGACAAAACAAAACAAGATATATTCGAAATAGAGCAGTGAAGCAAAGAATTAAAAGATGGTTTAAGCGATTTGTTGAGGCTATAGAAAAAAAGGATAAAGAAAGAGGTATTAAAATTTTCCATAGATTAACAAAGTTATACGATAAGGCAGCCAAAAAACATATTATCCATGCCAATAAAGCCAATCGTAAGAAATCAGTTTTACAACGTAAAATTAATGCATTATAATTTCATTAATGCATAGAGGAACAAGACGTTTGCGAAGGAATTCATTAATAGTGTGGGGCGGTTTGTTGTTGATCATAGGTTTCGTTGTGATTAAGCAAGGGTGGCTTTTGAAAATTTATGATTCGCCTATCTCTAGGGCTGTATATAAAGTGGGGCAGCAGTTTGGTTTAATAAATATAGATTTCCCTCAAGAGTCTGTGAAGAAACCAGAGACGAATCAAGGGATTAAGAAAGATGTGTTAGGTTTAAATAATGGAGTTCCCTCCAGCTATTACATTTATGATGAGGAAGCTAAAAATCCGGAAGATCAAGAGGCCACTGGGGCTACTGGAGAAAATCATACAGTAGTGCATGTAGGAGATGATACTTACGAACTTCCAGTAGCAAAGTGTGAGCGGGGAGTTACACGTTATTACGTTGTAAAAGCAGAATACATTGATAACGGTATGGTGCTTCCTGCTTCTTACGTAGGTTTTGATAAAACTACTCCAGAGTTTGTTGATCCTCGAAAGGATAAGACAGCAGCTATCTATCAGGCGCCTCATCGGGATGATGAGCTTTCTATGTCTTATGTAAACAGATCTTTGCGTAAGTCTGTCACATATCAAAACAGTCGAGAGTATGCTACGAGTTTTACTCCATATAAAAATGCAGCTTTAGGCTCACAACGTGCGGCAATCAAGCGGGCTGCAATAGCGTATAGGACTCCGGGAGAAAGAGCATATGGTAAGTTACGCGAAGCATTATATAATGCTTTAGCTAAAGCTAAAACAATTCAAGAGTTTAGAATATCCTTGCGTTTTGAAGGTGTTGACCCAAAGGCACAAGGAGTAATGCGACATAATTGTAATTTACAAACAAGGCCTATTACGCTTGGTGCCCCTAATGCTAGTAAGGCGCTTAAATATGCAAATGCATACAATTTACCTTTGGCAGCCGCAGTAGTCGACAGCAGTGTGTTAAGTAGACTGCGAAATCCAGGTAGTAAAGAGCAACCTGTTGTATTTTCTAATGTGCAGGGGCGAAGTTTAGATACTGAAGATGATAGGTATTATAGATATTTATTAACCACGATTGGTTATGATATTACAATGCAGGCTGATTTACCTGAAGATGCCGGCGCTATTTATAAAGCTGCAATAAAGATTGAGCATTGGTTTAATGCTTTACGTAAGAGATTAGATAAAGCTAATAGGGCAGTTCCGTTAGTTGCCAAAGGGCGGAATTATGTATATGTACCAATGGTGTGTAAGTGCGTAGGAGAGGCCAAAAAATTTGATTACAGAACTCTTACTATAAAGGATGACAAATATTGCTATATTAACCGTAGAACGGGTGCTAAGGTATGCAAACCAGCGGGGACTAAATATAGTTGTCGATTAGATTTCGGTAGGCCCGTGTTAGGCAATGTAGATACTCCGATATCCAAAGATGCAACTCGCCCTTATCTAAATAGAGGGAAAAATTTTAAGGTGAAGGAGGCTATACGTCCGCCAGGGGATGAGTTGCAGAACAGTAAGTTTACGTGGGTGGAGTTAGCTTACATAAACTGTAGGGTTGATAAGAACAAGGCAAGACAGATTTTGGAAAAAGCATCGCGTGAGGGTGAACGCAGTGATTATGGTCGTGAGTTGATTTGGGTAGAAGAGGAGAAAGGTTACAAGGAGCGTATAGAAGTATTGCATGATAAATTCTGTGAAAAGCATGGCGATGACGATAAGGAGCGTGCAAAAAGGCTCCTTAGTACGTGGCTTTCTAATGCAGGATACTTTGTGCAAACAGTGTATTTTAAGCTAAAAAGAGCTGAAACGCGAGGGAGTGGTGGAGGCGGTTCTTTTGGATATGGCTGTTCTTCTGATTTAGTTTCTGGGGAAGGGATAGATGATATAGTTGGTAGCGGTGATAAAGTGGCTGCTGTACAGGTTTTATCTTTTATGGATCCACGTATAAATACTGAAATGTTACTTGAACGATTTAAAGGGGGACCTGGCCCTAAAAAGGCAGGGAAAGATGCTTATGATGAACAACTTTCTTTACTTGAAAAGTTTATAAATTTTAAAGCCTACGTACATGAACGCTACAATTGGGATATTGTAGGGTATGTATTAACATTAGAAGGTGATGAATATAAATTAGAATTAAGAGATATTTCAGATATAGCAGGAGATGCAAATATTGCATTCCCTGGTACGCGAGCTGTGTATCCTTTGAAATTCTAATGTGCATGTTTTATAATCAGCTATGACCGAGCAAATAAAAAACAAAGTTGTAGAACTCATAGAAGGTATTTTTAAGCATCTTCCTATAAAAAAGAAAAAACTTACTGTTAACGTACGCAAGGATGTGCGTAAAACAGAAGAAGATAATGAGCGTGAAATTTATTTAGTAGAGGTTAATTTTCATACAGAATCTCCTGAATTAATAATTGGTTATCATGGAAAGAATTTGCACGCATTTAGGGTTTTATTGCAAAGCTTTTTAAACACGCTTTATCCTGACCATGATGTGCGTGTAACTTTAGATATAGATAATTATTTCGCTCAACAGTTAGATAAATTATCTAAGCGGGTACGACAAGCAATAGAAGAGGTTAAATTGCTCGGTGAACCAGTGGAACTTAAGCCAATGTCACCAAAGTTTAGGCGCCACGTGCATTTAATTGTGGCCGATACAGACGGCGTATATAGTGAAAGCAAAGGCATGGGCAGGGCTAGACACGTTGTGATTTATCCGGCAGATAATGAAGAAGCTCAAAAAGAAGAGGAGTAGATTTTTTAGGTTTTTACTTGCGGTTTTGTTTATTCTTTTTTTGTTTTTTGATCCTGACTTTATTGTGCGAAGAGGGTATGTTGCAGGTTTAGGTATCAATTATTTAGATTTAAGGTTTAGAGTTAGGGGATTTTTAGTACTACTGTTTGCTCTAAGCAAAATTAAGGAGAGCTTGGTGATACCCCGGGGGGTACTATTTTTGATCATATTGTTGGGGATGTTGCATTCTAATTTATCTGCAATTTGGGCCCTATACAAGTTTCTTAATGTGGTTTTTATTTTTGTAGCAGTGACATACTTAGTTCAATTTGTAGTTATGGCTACTAAAAAACAATTAATAATGTTAAAGCACATAATTCTTGCGTTAGGAGTTCTAGAACTGGTCCTTGCTTTATTGCAAATTTTTTTCGGAGGGTGGTATAGATCTTTGTTTATACACAGTTTTTTTGTAAAGTTAGGTGAACCGCGTACTTTTGAGGCAGTGTTTATTTGTTGTGGAAATTATGTGCCTAGAGCTTACGGTACTTTTCCTCATCCTAATGTTTTGGCTTTCGTAAGCCTAGTGTTTTTTAGCCTTTATTTATACGTAGAAGGGCGTTTAGGATTACCTGCTTTTGTATTTATGGTTTTAGTTTTATTAAGCTTATCCAAAACAGGAATATTAGTGTTGGTCTTAATTCTGCTTATATATAGTTTTAAACGTGCGTTTTTGCAAAAAAAACTCTTTAATTGGTATTTGATGTTTGGACTCGT
>JALVLD010000073.1 GCA_027033525.1 Candidatus Dojkabacteria bacterium | reverse complement strand
CTTCAAGCCTTCGTAAGAAGGCTTTAGCCCCTTTTAGGGGTTTGGAGTCAGGACAATAGCAGCCCTTTTTAAGTTGTCATTGACCCCCTAAATCCTCCTTAAAGGGGGACTTTGCTCGCATTCACCATTTTTCTTAATAATTTGTTAAATACACGTTTTTATATAATTTATGTTCATAAAATATTCAATGCTTGCCCGCCGTAAGCCTTCGTAAGAAGGCTTTAGCCCCTTTTAGGGGTTGGGGTCAGGTAAAGCTTAACCCCCTTTTAGAGCCTGTCCCGATTTTTCGGGAGGTTAGGGTCAGGACAATAGCTTAGCCCCTTTTAGTTTGTTTATATTTATAAAGATAAAGATACACATTTTTTTGCGATGCATGAATGTTTTATTCTTTTTGATACATTATTACTTGCATCGCTTTTTCAGTCTGCAATTTGTACCCTGTCCTAAAGGACAGGGCTATTGATTTTGCTGCGTTGCAGCTGGTATTTGTGTTAATCCGTATAATCTGCGGATAAAATACATATTTTTTTGCGATGCATGAATATTTCTATTAATCAACGGTAATTATCATCTGTGTTCCTTCCAAATTTGATTGTTTTCCGTAATCTAAGATTGCTGCCAGGGCATATTTGCCCGGTGGTAGCATATTACCATGTAATATTAGCTCTATTTCTCTTTGCTGATCAGGAAACATTTTAAAATTAATTTTTTGCAAAACAAATTCTTTACCATCCGTAAAACTGTTTGCCATTAATGTTACTTTGCAATTTGTTATTTTATCTCCAATATTATCTACCAAGGCCTTAAACCTTCTAACAGTATCTTTTTGTGTAGTTACTTCTGTTAGTCCTGTTATTTTCATTTTGTAGTTATGGTTTGATCTTGGTGATTGATATACTTGCACGACAATTTGCCCTGAAACCATTAATCCGGTTTCAACTCTTTTATCTGCTAATGCTGCGGTTTGTTCTTTCACACTACGTATTAACAAAGCAGCCCAACGTGTTGTATAGTCATCAACAGGTGCCTGAATTGATACAATTATTTGTTTTTGCTCATTTGGCTTTAAAGTAAGAAAAGGTGGATTTATACTAATCCATTTTGCCAGAGTATGCTCCGTGGTTCCTTCGGGCATCATAACCATAGCACCTTCTTTGTTAACCATAAAATCTTTCACTAAAATACTAAAATCCTGCTCCGTATTTCCATGATTTATTATGGTCAATTCAAGCGATTTTGATTCACCGGGTTCAGCATAAAACTTCATAATTCCAGGAGCTATTTCAAAGTCTTGGGCTATTAGAGGTATTTTTAAGAATATAATTAAAACTAATAAACTGTACTTTAGGATTTTATTGGTCATAGTTTTATTTTTAATTTGTTAATAATTGAATACTTTCTTCCTTTCTCAACACCTTCAAAAACAAATTCTCCATTTGTATTTGAAACTTTTTCACCTTGTTCACTTCCTAAAAGTAAAACCTTTAAGTCTTCAACAGGTTTGTCATTTCCAGTTTTAAAAGTACCACTTACTGAAGCAAATACTATCGGATCCGGACATAAATCAAAGTTATCTTGTACATCTATTGT
>JALVLD010000072.1 GCA_027033525.1 Candidatus Dojkabacteria bacterium | reverse complement strand
TATTTGGGCTGTGCAAAGGTACTGTTATTGAGCAGGATGGGGGCTCATTGTCATTACCTCCACCACCTCCGCCGCCACCGCCGCCTCCCCCACCATCGCAATAACAATAGTTTCCGTTAGGGTTTGCAATACAACGGCAGCCAGAACCGCATTGAGAATCGTATTGGCATTCGTCGGCACAGCTAGGACAACAATATTCTCCAATGCCATGACATCGATTATTGCATTCTTCTTCGCTATGTGCTAGAGGTTTCAGCACAGCGCAATTTTGTTTGCAACTAGGTTTTTCGCAGCATTCATAAACATAATGCATACATGCCTTTACTTTAATACTATTATTATAATTTATGATTAGGAGTGTGGGTAATAAAAAGATTAAAATAATTGTAAAAATAACTCGAAAGTTTTGTAAGTATCTTTTTGTAGAATTGAACATTCAATAAAATTATAGCACAAAATGTATTTGTGAAGAATAAACGCTTCTTTTATTTTTCTTGCTGATGAAACATTTTATATTCTAGAAGAGCTGCTGCTTCGATCTGCTTGATTTTAAGTTTTGCAGATAATTCAGTTATCGTTTCATCATAAGCATCAGGATTGTTATTGACATTACTTGCAGATTGTTCTAAATCTTCAATAGAATTGTCAGGTATTTTCGCTGATAAAACATCTATAATGTCTACGATTACATCCCCTGTATTAGCTCCTTTATATCTAGACTGGAATCGAATATCGACGTATTTTATTTCTCCCTCTTCTTCCCAGACAAATACAATTTCCCCGCTGTTAGATTGGACTCTGTTTACGATATGAGCGTATATGCTTTTTCTATCATAATCTCCTAATATCGAACTCCCATAAGCTTCAGGCATTTTCTTAATTTCTAAATTACCTGCTGCTTCGGCTTCGTAAGTGGTATATTTTCCCTTATGTACTATTATAGGGCAACATGGTTGCTCTACAGCAGGGGTACGCCAAGAATTATAACTTACAACTATTGGTCCATTTATTTTTACATATATAATACCGCCATTCTCAAAAAAAGACCTGGTTAATTTAAACAGGAAAGTAGAGTCTGGCTTTTCCCCCGTACTCTCTAATGCCAAACTCCATAATTTTCGCATCATAATAGTACCTATATCTGCCATTGCCTTGATCTCTGGTGCAGGATTAGTTTCTTCTGAGGCTATAATAAAATGGCCCTTCTTATTGTTTATTATTTCAACACTTCTTGCGAACAATGAATTTATTATTTGGATATTTGGATCCCTTTCCACAGTAGCCGTTGCCGTAGGTGTTGGGGTTTCGGTTGGTTTAGGGGTTGGTGTGGGGGTTTTGGTAGGGGTTGGTGTTGGCGTTGGTTTTCTGTATGGCACAGGTTTTGGAGTTTGTGATACTTGCACCACAGGGGGTGTTGTATGCGTCAGGCTTGGGGTTGTAGGTACTTGGGCTACTGGTAATTTATGCACGTCATAGTTACCATGTATTATTTCTTCGGCGCGTTGGCCCATTTGTATAAACCAATTTTTTGTTGCATTTACACCGTCTCGAAATGTGCAGCCTGTAACAAGACCAGCAAATGCTCCGAAAAA
>JALVLD010000071.1 GCA_027033525.1 Candidatus Dojkabacteria bacterium | reverse complement strand
TGCATACAATGCCCTAATTTGTGATAAAATTTGGCTGTACTTGGTTCACGCTGTTTTGTTTATGAGCTTAGGCTCAAAAATGCCGAATTGAAGACCCTTTTTAAGAGGTCTCTTTACGATCGTCAAATTTGTTTTCTTCAAAAAGAATAAATATTGGCTCTTGTTTTGGCGTTACTAAACCGGTATTCCAACAAGCCCACTTATCATCATCTGTAACTTCAATTTTACACTCTTCGGCAAGCCTTTTATAAGTGTATTTTATGTAATTATGAAGAATAGGGTTTGGAGTATCAGATGGCGTATTATGATAATTCCAGTCTTCATTCTCAGCCATTTTGGCCAGTTCCTCAATCTTATCATCAAAATGTGGAATTAGAGCAAAGTCTTGTAAATTGTCAGGAAAATCTCTTGGTCCCATTTCTTTTCACCTCTAGCCGAACGTCATGGGTCAGTTGCCGCTATGGAGCGGAGCGAGGAACGAGCGCAGCGGAATAGCGGTCAACTGCACCCAATTGTTATGTGATTATAGTAGTGATTTATTAAGCAATACTTGGTCATATGGCGTCTCACCTTGTCTTTCATAATGTATAAATGCTGTAATATAAACTCTTTCTTTGTAAATTGCTTCATCCAATGGAACGCAATCTATAATAGCCATTAATGGCTCCTTATCTTGATTTAGCAATCCTCCTACCCATTTGACTTTTTCTCTATTTCCAGGAGAAATTGTATGTTGCTGTAGTCGTTGGACAGGAGCAACAGTTTGACCAACGTATTTCACCTTTTTTGATTTATTTGCTTTTCCTTCCTCAAACAATACATAGATAAACGTAAACCCATTCGGAGCATTTGGATAACTAGCACCGTCTCTGATGATGTCAACATGTCCCCCATAGAATAATTCACATCTCTCCAATTCTTTTTCTGAGGGATTTGGAGCTTTTTGGCCAGTAAACTCCTCCCATGCTGTACACAGGCTATCAATTACTGATTCATGTACTCCAAGAGATAGAAGATACTCCCAAAATTCAATGTAATATTCAGCCGTTCTAGGCCAGTTCTTGTCTATTATCGCGTCTCGCGCCAAATCACCAATTACATTATCATTATCTTTTTGCTTGAATAACCATTTGCTAAATTTTGTTGGACGTACATGTTTCCATTTTTCCTCTGGAGTGAATAATTTTATTCCAAATATTGCATTTGGCCCCTCGTCTATTACTTTAATGGGGAATTTCAAGCTTAATGCAGCAAAAATTAATGCCCCATTCGATACATATTCGCCTGCCCATTTTTCCACTTGATGTTTTAATGCGTAAGATGAAAATCTTTCATTAAATCTTTTTTGAGGTTGCGCAAATTCGTAAAGCCACTTTTCACAAAGTGCTATTTCATGATTGTTAGGAGCTGTAGAATCTTTTTCTTTTTTTCCTTTAGGAAAGATTCCATAGTCCGTAATGACATATTTATCAAATTGGAACATTTTTATTCGGACCTCATATCCTCTCACACATAACGACAAAGGTCAGCGGCGCCAAACCGCAAGCGAAGCGCAGCGGTTTAGGCGTCCGCTGCACCGACTTGTTCGGCTTTTTTATTTTTATATTTTTTCA
>JALVLD010000070.1 GCA_027033525.1 Candidatus Dojkabacteria bacterium | reverse complement strand
CCAAAAATGGTAGCAGTTTGGCAATCTCAGACGTATCTGCCCTTTCTCCAACTGATCAGAATGTGACTATAAAGTGGGTGACGGATCAGCCTGCCACAGGTAAAGTAGAATATGGAAGTGATACGAGCTATGGACAGGCGTCATCAACAGATTCGAACCTATCTACAAATCACTGTATTGTGCTCACAGGGCTAAACGCGAACACGACCTATCATTACAGGGTGATCAGCCAGGATAGCTCCGGGAACGGCAGTACCTCAGAAGATTATACTTTTACTACATTACCTGATCAAGGCAATGGCTCCACGTGTATCCGGATTGAGGCAGAAGATGGTATCTTGAATCCCACCATTCAGGTACAGACCGATGGTTCAGCTTCCAATGGTAAGTATATTACAACTCCGCAGGGTATGGGAGCCACTACAAATCCTTCGGCAGAAGCCAGTTACAGTGTTGATATCAAGCAGGAAGGAGACTATTACATCTGGATCAGGATGTTCGGCCCAACTGGAGACAATGATGCATTATATATTGGACCAAATGGATCATTTGATCGTGTTTACCCAGGTCATTGGGGTCAATACCAGTGGGTCCGCGTAGAGACTATTCATAAGTCTGGTAATTATATTCATCACTTAAATGCTGGGATGAATCGTATTGCAATTGGACATGGAGAAGAATTAGCAAGAGCAGACGAGATCCTAATAACTAATAACCCAAGTTTCGATCCGTCCATAGGAGATTTATTACCCCCTCCAGATACTTTAAACGCAGTGGCATCGAACTCTATAAATCTTTCCTGGTCCAGTGTATCAGGTGCTGTTGGTTATAATGTTTATAGAAGTACCACTTCTGGTTCGGGATACGCCAAGATCAATGGAACCACACCAGTGACCGGCACGTCCTACGTTGATCAAAATACCACCCCTGGCACCACGTATTATTACGTAGTAACTTCAGTTGATTCAGCAGGCCAGGAAAGCCAATATTCCAAGGAAGCGTACGCTACTGAGTCCGGTGGTAACAAAGCTCCTATGCTTGCGTCTATAACTGCAGTCCCCAATCCCGCTGACAATCCCTACAAGAAAATAACATTTACTATAAACGCAAGCGACAGTGATGGCGATCCTTTGTCGTACAGAATTAATTTTGGAGACGGTACTTCAAGTTCTTCTGGTAGCACGGTAACCCACGCTTATAAAAGCAAAGGTACCTACAACGTTACGGCCACTGTTTCGGACAATCATGGGCACAGTGTAAGTAAAACCCTACAAATTATTGTAAAAGACGAAGCGCCTTCTGCGGTGAGTGGGGTTCAGATAGATTAAAAAAAATTTATAAAAAAATTACAAAAGGGGGGCGTTGCCCCCTTTCTTTATTTTTGCAGCCAAGCGATAGTGTTGTACTAGGAACAAGCTATTTGAAATTATATGGAATAAGTTTTTGTACGGCCTCAGTCAGACATGAGAATTTCAGCTCTTGATACAGCCTTTTTCGATACGTGGAAATTAGGAAGACCCCGGTTAAAGTTCGTCGCAGATATGTTCGACTAGTTTTTTAAACTAAAAACAAGAGGTGAACAAAAATGAAGGACAAGATGTTTCAGATGTTCTGGGTA
>JALVLD010000069.1 GCA_027033525.1 Candidatus Dojkabacteria bacterium | reverse complement strand
TAATTATATTCTTAAAACCTAATTTCTTTGCCTCTTTTATTCTAATATCTATCCCAGTACAATCTTTTATATCTCCCAATATGCCAAGTTCGCCGATAAAAACAGAAGACCTAAATACTCTGTTTTTATAAGCAGATATAATGGAGCTTGCAATTGTTAAATCTATGCCAGGATCTTTAATATTTATACCTCCTATTGCTTTTATAAATATATCATATTGGTCAAGATATAAATTAAGTGCCTTAGATAAAACTGCAGAAATCACTTCAATTTTATTTTTTGGCAGTTTTTCAACGATTCTACGAGGAATGCTAAGTTTAGATGCAGTAAGTAGAGTTTGCACTTGTATAAGAAGCGGCCTAGAACCATAAAGTACAACTCCATAAGCTGTACCTGGCATAGGCTCGTTCATCTGTTTCAACAAAATTTCTGAGCCATCTTTGCTATCTATAAAGCCTTTGTCTGTAAGTTGCAAAAAGCCTATCTCACCTACTTCGCCAAACCTATTTTTAATAACCCTAATAGTTCGCACTTGACCTAACCCCATATTTTCTATATAGCATACTGTATCTACCAAGTGTTCCACGCTTTTAGGCCCAGCTACTATACCTTGTTTGGTTACTTGCCCTATTAAAAACACAGTAACCCCCGTTTTTTTAGCCCATGCGTTTATCGCACTTGCTACTGCTCGTGTTTGACTTATTGAACCTGCTATACTTCCAATATTAGGATTTACAAATGCTTGTATTGAATCAAATACTGCAAACTCAAGCTTATCTGCATCCAAACTGTATATAATAGATAGTATATCTGAAGAACTGCTTAAGACTAAATTTTCTGGCAAATCATCGTAAAGCCTTTGTGCTCTATATTTAATTTGTGCCATAGACTCTTCTGCAGAAACATAAGCTACTTGTTTATCTTTGCTGTTCTTCGCCATATCTATAGCGATTTGCAGACTTAGAGTTGACTTGCCAATACCAGGTTCACCTCCAAGTAGCACCACACTCCCTTTGTATATACCACCGCCAAAAATCCGGTTTACTTCCTTAAAACTTGTTTTTAACCTTTTATTGCCGAGTGGTATTACATCATTAATACTAACAAGGTCAATCTTTTTACCCTTAGTGGTCTTACTATTATACGGAGAATTTTCTTCTGGCTCTTGCTCTTCTAATGTACCCCAGTTTTTACATCTCGGACATTGACCAAGCCATTTTAAACTTTTGTAACCACAGTTCTTACAAATATACATTGTTATTATTATAACATGCAAATTATTACAAATGCCAAAAAACAAAATTGCATTAAATTAAGGCATTTCTAAATAAATTCTTAAAATAGTAAAATTACTAGTCAAAACAAAATTGTTACGGAGCGATTACAAATATAAAAGAAATCTTTTCTGTCTTCCAACCAACACAATAAATATCTTTCACATAAAAAAAGATGGAAATATGCACAGGTACGGTAAAAAATCTATTTGGCAACAATTCTATAACATATTCTACTAGACTTGTTGCAAAATAAAACAGGAGGAGGCGAAAATTGCAGTAAATTCGGCAAAAGTTAAGTAAATGCCAAAAATTTGATAAATTAACCATACTATCGATAAAAAATTGCTATAAAGAGGTTATTTTGCAACAAGTC